>NZ_JAAGPN010000155.1:0-19301 GCF_017104805.1 Paraburkholderia sp. Ac-20347
ACGACGCCCGGCGGCACCGGCGCCATGAATTTCAGTTGCTCGATCGTGGCGAGCGCGCGTGCGCCCGGCACCCATTCGTCGGCGAAACGCAGCGACCAGTCGACCTGCACCACGCCCGGCAGGATCGTCTCGCTCGAAATCTTGACCATCTCGTCGCTGTTCGAGCGGATCGGCAGCGAAACCGACCCCAAAATCGACAGCCCCACGCTCGCCGACGTATCGCTCTTCTTCAGCGCATAGCCGTTCTGCACGGCGTTCACATAGACCATGCTCGAATTGCTGGCGTCGCCGGAGGTGCAGACCACGTGCACTTCCACGACGATGTGCTGGTCGCTCGTCGGCTGGAAGTTCTTGGTCGCGTCGACGGTGTCGCTCTTGGCCATCGTCGTCATGTAGCCCTGGCTCAGCAGGGCGCGACGCGACGCCTCGCAGGCGTCGGCGCTGCCGTAGGCGAAGTTGCGCGAGAACGGGCTGGGGGCGCTGCTCCACAGCTGGTCGTCCTGGAATTTAGGCTTCGCGGACGAGCACGCGCCCAGCGCGGCGGCCAGCGGAATCAGCAGAAACGGGGCAACTCGGGAAAAACGGGACATATTCGAGAGAGGCGAGACGGCAGACGTCGGACGGCAATTGTAGTTCGGTTCGGGTTTCCACGACCGAACGGTCGTATCGGGGGCACGATCGGCAGGGCCGAAAACGGGCGAAAACGAGCCCCGGCGCGCGCCTCGACCGAGACAAAATCACGCACAAACCGAAAGTGAGCACCTACTCACTCTGCCATTCTGCGCCATCCGGACGGCAAAAGCGTGGCGAAAAAAATGGCCAAAAAAAACGGGCTTCCGCGCGTGGCGAAAGCCCGTGTCAACCCGGCGCGCGTCCCGGCGGACGGAGAAGTGTGATCCGCCGCTGGCGCGCCGCAGCCGGGTACCGCCGGCTGTTCCCCTGGAGCGCGCGACGCCGGACCGCCCCGAAGAGCGGCACGAGGTCGCGCGCAACGATGCTTTACTTCGTGCCGACCGTGGTGAGCGGCTGCCACTGACCGTTCACGACCTTGTAGACGGTCACGCCGCCGTACTTCAGGTCGCCGTACTGGTCGTAGGCGAGCTCGTTGGTCGTCACGCCCTTCATGCTGGTCGCCTTGAGCGCGGCGAGGAACACGTGCGGATCGGTCGAGTTGGCCTTCTTCATCGCGGCGATCACGGCGCGCGTGCCGTCGTAGGCGTACGGCGAGTACAGTTCGACCGGCTTGTTGAAGCGCTTCGTGTAGCGCTCGACGTAGTCCTTGCCGCCCGGCATCTGTTCGAGCGGGCTGCCGCCCGACGAGGCCAGCGCGCCTTCGGCCGCCGGACCGGCGATCTTGATCAACTCGGCCGAATGGACCATGTCGGGCCCGATCAGCGTGGCCTTCATGGCGAGCGATTTCATCTGCTTGAGCATCGGCGCGGCCTGGGTGTCGGCGCCGCCGTAGAAGATCGCGTCGACGTCGGCCGACTTGATGTGCGTGAGGATCGAGCGGAAGTCGACGGCCTTGTCGTTGGTGAATTCCTGCGCGACCACGGTGCCGCCCGCCGCCTTCACGGCCTTCGCGAATTCCTCGGCCACGCCCTGGCCGTAGGCCGTGCGGTCGTCCACCACGGCGAAGCGCTTGAACTTCAGATCCTTCACGACGTACGCGCCCAGCACGCTGCCCTGCTGCGCGTCGGAAGTCACGAGACGGAAGGTCGTCGGCAGGCCCTGGCGCGTGTAGGCGGGCGCCGTCGCCGTGGCGATTTCGGGGATGCCGGCCTTCGCGTAGATCGGCGCGGCCGGGATGCTGGTGCCCGAATTGAAGTGGCCGATGACCGCGGAGACGCCGTCGTCGACGAGCTTCTGCGCGACCGTCGTGCCCGTGCGCGGGTCGGCCTGATCGTCGTAGGCGTCGATCACGAAATGCACGGGCTTGCCGCCGATGGTCGGGTTGGTGGCGTTTTCGTCGTCGATCGCCATCTGCACGCCGCTCTTGAAGTCGGCGCCGTAGTGGGCCTGGCCGCCGGTCAGCGGAGCGGCGAAGCCGATCTTGACGTCGGTGGCCTGGGCGAGCGCGCCGGCGCTCCAGAGGCCGGCGAGCGCGGCGATCATGACGGGTGCGCGCAGGCGCAGGCTCGGGGTGGTGTGGCGTGTCATCCTGGTTCTCTCCTCAGCGTTCTACGTTTTCATGGGCGCAGGCGGGCCCGCGCCGCGCACGGGAATGCGTGGCGTGCCGTTCTGCATAGGGGTGAATCGGCCGGCGGCCGCCGTGGGCGCGCGCGGGCGCCCGGGCCGTCCTCAAGCCGTTGCGTCCGCAACGGCTTCGGGGCGGTTCGGCGGATACGCTAAAATTGTTTGTTTTTCAGATGCTTACAACATCCCATACGGTCTCCGGACAAGGACGCGGCAACAGCGAATCGACTGATTGACGGATACACTCAGCCTCATCAAGTATCCATCATTGCTCGGATTGTATCCAATTCTGGCAGGCAAAAAAAACGACGACAACTTTTTTTCGTCGGCCTTCGTTCGGCCGGCGCAAACGCACACGAACACATGACGACAGTGCAGGGCAAGGAAGACCAGCGATCGCTGCCTCAAACCATCCGCGACCAGTTGCGCGATGAGATCCTGCGCGGCGTGTTGCCGCCGGGTGCGCAACTGCGCCAGGAAAGCCTCGCGGAGCGCTTCGGCGCGAGCCGCATTCCGGTGCGCGAGGCGCTGCGCCAGCTCGAGGCCGAAGGGCTCGTGAGCTACCAGCTCAACCGCGGCGCGGTGGTGATGGCGATGTCGACGCGCGAGATCTGCGAGTTGCTCGACATTCGCGCCGCGCTGGAGACGTACGCGGCGAAGCTGGCGGTGCCGAACATGGTGGCCGCCGACATCGACGTGATGAAGCGCATCCTCGCGGCCTACGACGCCGCCACCTCGCCCGCCGACTGGGCCGAGTACAACCGCCAGTTCCACCTCGCGCTGTGCGCGCCCGCGAACAACGCGCGGCTGCGCAAGATGATCGAGGAATACTGTTTGTCGACGACGAATCGCTATCCGCATCTGCGCATGTCGCTCGATACGGAAAAGGGCGACGTGCAGCGCGATCACTACGAGATCGTCGATGCCTGCAAACGGCGCGCCGTCGACGACGTGGTCGAGCTGATCGAGCGGCACATTCTGGATACCAAGCGCGAAGTGATGGCCGCCGCGCGGATGGCGGGCTTGACCGATCAGTGAGCTGATCGAGGGATATTCGTTGCGCGTGCAACGAAAAACGGCGAGCGCCCCTGCGGGCGGCTCGCCGTTTTTTTATTTCAGCGCGTGGGGAACGCGCTGTATTTCGAGGCTTGTTTCGACGCTTAAACCGCCATTTCCGGCGGCGCGCGGCGGAAGCAGCGCGTGATCCAGCCGAGGTAGGCGAGACCGAGCACGAACCAGATCACGCCGAGCACGATCGCGGTTTTTTCCAGGCTGCAGAGCAGCCAGAGGTCGGTGACCGCGCCGATCAGCGGGAACACCAGGCCGCCGAGCACGCCGAAGCCGCGCGTGCCGGCCGCGCCGCTGAAGTACTGGCGGATCACGCAGAGGTTCACCGACGTGAACGCGAGGAACGCGCCGAAGTTGATGAACGACGTCGACGTGGCCACGTCCAGCTTCAGTGCGATCAGACCGACGATGCCGGCGATCGCGATGTTGATGGCGGGCGTGCGGAAACGCGGGTGAATGTAGCCGAAGATCGACTTCGGCAGCACTTCGTCGCGGCCCATCGCGTAGAGCAGACGGCCGACGCTCGCCTGCGCCGAGATGCCCGAGGCGAACTGCGCGAGGATCAGGCCCGCGAGGAAGATCGTCACGAAGATGTCGCCGCCGACCTTGCGCGCGATTTCGAACGCGGCCGAGTCCGGGTCCTTGAACACGGCGCCCGGATGCGCGAGCTGGAGCGTGTACGCGGCGATCACGAAGATCGCGCCGCCCACCAGCGCGATCAGCACGATGGCGCGCGGAATGGTCTTCTCGGGCTCGATGGTTTCTTCGGTGAGCGTCGAGACGGCGTCGAAGCCGAGGTACGAATACGCGGCGATCGCGGCGCCGGCCATCGTCGCCGAGAGCGGCACGTGCGGCTGGAAGAACGGCTGCGCGGTCAGCAGTCCGCCCGGACCCGCGGCGGCGGCTGCGTAGTGGCAGCACAGCACGACGAACACGGCGGCGATGCCGAGCTGCACGACCATCAGCACGATGTTGAAGCGCGCGGCCAGTTCGATGCCGAGCACGTTCAGACCGCTCGTCAACACGATGAACGCGACGATCCACACCCACGCCGGAATGCTCGGGAACGCCGCGCCCAGATAGGCCGCGCCGATCAGCCAGATCACCATCGGCAGGAAGAAGTAGTCGAGCAGCGTGGCCCAACCGATCATGAAGCCCAGATGCGCGTTGAAGCTTTTGCGCGTGTACGTGTAGGCGGAGCCCGCGACGGGGAACAGACGGGCAAGCTTGCCGTAGCTGAGCGCCGTAAACACGATGGCGATGAGCGCGATCAGGTACGCAAGCGCGGCCGTGTCCTGGCTCGCGCCGGCGAGCACGCCGTAGGTGCCGTAGACGATCAGCGGCGCCATGTAGGCGAGGCCGAACAGCAGCACCGACGGCAGGCGGAGCGTGCGTTTGAGGTGCGGCTCTCTTGCGCTGGATGCGCTTTGGGCGGGTGGCGAAGATGGCTTCATGATGCAGGTGTCTCCGAAATGCTGCGGGTGGGTTGCAAGGATCTGCGAGTGAAGTCCAGCCGATCTCTGCGCATGCGTGAGTGAAGCGTCCGGCTTGACGTCGCACACATTGATTCGGGGTGCGAATCAGTGCGTGTCGCGTGCCAGACGCTGCGATGGCCGGTGTTCGGGCCACGCGTCGTTGCTTTATTTTTGGTGGTCGGCGCGGCGCGCGTGAGGCGTGCGCGGCCGCGCCGGAAATACGGTTTTCGGCGGTTTTTTTAACGCGTCCGCGCGCGGATGTTGAGCGAACGACGGCCCTGCGCGTCGTTTTCGTCGACGAGATTGAGCGCGATGCGCGCGTCGTGCAGATAGCTGTAGTGCTCGCGGCTTTGTGCGAGCAGCGCGCGATCGACCGTGACCGGCAGCACCGCGTCTTCGTGCTTGAGTTCGGCCAGCACGTCGCCGAACGGGCTGATGAGCGACGATTCACCGGGGAATGTGAGGTTGTCGTCGCCGTCGCCGATACGGTTCACGAGCGCCGCGAACATCTGGTTTTCCATCGCGCGCGCCACGATCGCGCGGCGGTGCACGGGGCCGAACGGATCCATGTTGCCGTTGGTGACGACCAGCATTTCGGCGCCGAGCATGCCGACCGCGCGCGCGGTCTCGGGAAACTCGATGTCGTAACAGATCAGCAGGCCGACGGTCATGCCCTTGAATTCGCAGACTTCGTAGCGGTCGCCCGGCGTGAACACGCCCACGTCGGTGGCCCACAGATGCGTCTTGCGGTATTGCAGGGCGATCTCGCCGCGCTCGTCGATCAGCACGGTGGTGTTGTAGAAGCGTTCGCCGTCACGTTCGGCGAGGCCCACGGCGACGGCTACATTGGCGTCGCGCGCGGCGTCGCGCACGCGGGTCAGCGACGGGCCGGACAGCGTCTCGGCGATGTCGCGCACGTTCTCGCGCGTGGGGAAACCGGTGAGCGTGGCTTCGGGGAACACCATGAGATCGGTACCCGCGCGGCGCTTGCCGATGGCGTCCAGCGTGCGCTCGAGGTTGGGCGCGACGGCGCCGTCCACGAGAGGAATTTGCGCGAGTTCGAGTTGCATGTCTGTCTCCAATTTTGCCTCTGACAACGGGCTCGCGAGGCATTGAGCTTATAAAATGGCCGCGCGAACATCAGGAGCGGCTATTATCACCACGTTATTTTTGTCCAGGAATTACCCAGCAGGGGTACCCTGATCGGAGGACTCATGGAACCCGACTGGCAGGACCGCGCGTTCCATCATCACATCGCGACGCTGATCGACGCCCTCGACGGCCCCGATTTCTGGACCCGCGCGACTCGCGTGATCGAGCGCTTCGTCGCCTTCGACAACTGGGTGGCGCTCGTCTTCGTGCGCGATCGCGCGCCGCTCGTCTGCGCCGAGTCGCCGATGCCCGACGGCACCGTGGATCTCTTGTTCCGCGCGTATCTGGAGGGGATGTACCAGCTCGATCCGTTCTATATCAACGCATGCGAAAGGCCGCGTGCGGGGCTGATCACGCTCGCCGAAGTCGCGCCCGACAATTTCCGCATGACGGATTACTACCAGCGCTATTTCAAGAGCAACATCATCGGCGACGAAGTGCAGTTCAACGTGCCGCTCGATGCGCGGCGCACGCTGATTTTCTCGCTGGGCGCAAAGCACCATTACACGGAACGCGATGTGGCACAGTTCGCGATGTTCGCGCCGTGGGTGATTGCGTTGATGCGCCAGCGCCTCGCTTACGAGCCGGGCGTGGCCGCCGACGAGGCGGGCGCCGCGCCGCAATCCGATGCCGTGGCGGAGCGCGCGGCGGCGGAAGTGCTCGAACTCGATTACGCCAGCCGCTTCGACGCGGTCACGCAGCAAAGCGGACGCACGCCGCTGACCGCGCGCGAAATCGAGGTCGTGCGGCAGAGCCTGTCGGGATTTTCGACGCGCGCGATCGCGGAGCGGCTCGAAATTTCTTTCGAAACCGTGCGGGCGCACAAGAAGCATATCTACGCCAAGCTCGGCGTCAGCTCGCAGTCGGAGCTGTTCGCGCTGTTTTACGAGCCGATCGGGCGTGAGGGCGGGTGAGCGCGCGTCTGAGCGCGTTGCGAAACCCCGCGCGCCGATGAGCGCGGGGCGGGTGCGTCAGAACTCGATGAGCGCGAAGTCTTCCTTGCCCACGTCGCAGAGCGGGCAGCGCCAGTCGTCGGGCACGTCGGCCCAGCGCGTGCCGGGCGCGAGGCCGTCGTCGGGTGCGCCGAGGGCTTCGTCGTAGACCCAGCCGCAGATCACGCAGACCCATTGCTTGAAGCCGTCGTCGGCCGCCTGTGCGGCTTTGGGCGCGGTCGTGTCTTGGGCGGTCTCCGCCTGCGGGTCCACACGCGGCGTGTCGAGCGCGACGACGAGCGGCGCCGACGTGCTTTCGCGATTCGCGAGCCGGGTTTGCAGGGTCTCGAGCAATGCGGCGGCTTCTTCAGCCGTGAAGTCGATCCAGTAAGGATCGCCGGCGCCGTCGTTCAGACGGTCGGGGGAGAACTGGATTTCGAGGGCGACGCCTTTCTTGTACATAAGCGAAAACGGATTCCTGGGCGTCCCGTGCGGCGCGCCGCGCTTAGACGAACAGGCGGACCAGCAGCGAGCCGGCGATGCCGCCAAAGGCGATCAGCGCGAGCATCTGCAGCAGGGAAATGGTCTTGCGCGGCGAAGCGTTCGGGGCGGGATGACGGGTCGTGGTGTTCATGGATGTGCGATGGTCGTGCGACGCGCGCAGCCGGTTGGCGACGCGGCGCGAAGGGTGTCGAAAAACAGTGTCGAATCTCGTGCGCCCGCATTGGCGCGGCCCGGAGTTTCGCACGATTTCACGTTCGCGGGGGCAATTGCACGGCGACCGCGCGCAGCGGCCGCACTGGCATTGACGTCGGCGCAAGCCCATCGGCACGACGCTGCTGATTATCGCCGCTAATCGGCTGAGGATTGCGCAGCGAACGGAGATGGATTATTTCGCGAGGGTTGAGAGCGCGGGCGGATTCTTTCTTCAGGCCCTGCTTCTTTCACCTCGGCTTCGTCGGCCTTGCACGCCTTCAGACATGCAGCCACTTTCGCTCAACGAGCGAAAACACCCAGCAGACCGGCACCGCGCAGGCCATGCCGATCGCCACTTCCGCGACCCGGAACAGCGCCACGTCCCACACGGGGCCGTGCGTGGGGACGAGCAGCACGATGGTGGTCGTGATTGCGCCAAGGCGCGCCGCCGTGCTCACGCGCAGACACCAGCACGCGATGATGACCACCGCGACCGCCACGAGATACGCGGTGAGGTTTTCCGGCCCGAGCGTGGCCGCCGCGAAGCCCACCACGCCGCCCGCGATGGCGCCGATGAACTGGTCGCGCGACTGCGCGAGCGTGTCCGCATAGTCGTGCTGGGTGACGGCGATGGCCGTGATCGCGGCCCAGAACGCCTGCTCGGTGTGCAGCGCGTGGCCGATGGCGTACGCGAGCCCCGCGCCGCACACGGCGCGCAATGCCATCAGCGTGCCTTGCGCCGCGCGGCTCTTGAGCGGCAGACGCTTGAGCGCGCCGAGCGCCGATTGCTGGAGCGACGAGAGATAGGCGAACAGATTGTCTTGCGGGTCGAACATCGCGTGATGAGAAAGTCGGTCTGAAATCGTTGACAACGGTGAGCGTGAAACGGTGCGCGAGAAGCGGCGAGCGCGAAAGCCGGAACGCGCTGCCGCGAGCCGGCGAAGCATAGCAACTCACCCATGCGGCTGCCTTACGCTGCGCAGAGTTCCCCAAGGCAGGCGTCGAAGGCGGCGAGCAGACGATCGACGTCGGCTTCCGTCGTCTCAGGACACACCAGCATCATGTTGTGGAACGGCGTAATCAGCACGCCGCGATTGAGCAGATAGAGGTGGATCACGTGTTCGAGTTCGTCGTCCATGGCGGCGCGCGCTTCGTTGCCATTGCGCGGCGGCGTGGCGCAGAACTGAAATTCGCTGCGTGCGCCCACGCGCGTCACGCACCACGGCAGCGCGTGTTTGCCGATGATCGCGGTGAGTCCCGCAGCGAGCCGTTCCGACAGCGTGAACATCAGCGCATAGGCGGCTTCGGTCATCACTTCGTCGAGCGTCGCGCGCATCGCGCTCATGGAGAGCGCGTTGGCCGTGAGCGTCGTGCCGATGCCCGAGTGGCCCGGTGGCGCGTCGAGTTTTGCCTTTTGCGCGCGGCCTGCGAGGTCGGTACTGAAGCCGTACACCGCGCAAGGCACGCCGCCGCCAACCGGTTTGCCGAGCACGAAGAGGTCGGGCTCAATGCCGTGTTCGCGTGCATAACCGCGCGGGCCGCTGCTGATGGTGTGGGTTTCGTCGATCAGCAGCAGCGCGCCGTGGCGCCGGATGAGCGCCTGCGCTTCGCGCCAGAAGCCAGGCTCGGGGAGGACCATGCCGACGTTGGTCATCGCCGGTTCGGCGAGCACGCACGCGACGTCGTTGCCCGCGAGCGCCTGTTCGAGCGCCGCGAGGTCATTGAACTCGACCACGCGCGTATGCGGCAGCAGGTCGTGCACCTGGCCGAGCAGGCTGGCGCGCTGCGTGGGCGCGCCGTCGATCAGGTCGACGAATACGTCGTCGACGGTGCCGTGATAGCAGCCGTTGAACACCACGATGGTGTGGCGGCCCGTGGCCGCGCGCGCCCAGCGCAGCGCGAAGCGGTTGGCGTCGCTCGCGGTCATGGCGAACTGCCAGTAAGGCAGCCCGAAGCGTTCGGCGAGCGCCGCGCCGACGGCCACCGCGTCCGCGCCCGGCAGCATGGTCGTGAAGCCGCGTTCGGCCTGATGCGCGAGCGCGCGCGCCACGGCGGGCGGCGCGTGGCCGAACATCGCGCCCGTGTCGCCGAGGCAAAAGTCGGTATAGCGATGGCCGTCCACGTCGCTGAAGGTCGCGCCGCGCGCGGCATCCACGTAGAGCGAAAACGGCGTGGACCAGTCGTTCATCCAGTGCAGCGGCACGCCGAACAGCAGATGCTGCGCGGCCTGTACCGACAGCGCCTGCGATGCCGGACGCGCGGCGACGAACGCGTCGCGCTCGCGAGCCAGCACGCGTCGCGCGCGTTCCCGATTCACACCGCGATCCTGCGAGATTGACCTGTCCTGCATGGGCGCTCCTGAGACCTGTTGGGTTCGGAGCCATCCTCGCATGGCCGGCGTGCGTTCGACAATTCGGTCAAACAGCCTATGCCGTCCGGCCGATGGGCACACGCTGCAAAGGCTGCCGCACAATGAAAAACGCGCTGCGTCGCAAGAGTCTTGCGTCGCAGCGCGCTGTTTTCTGCCTTCTGTTTTCTTCCCGAGCCGCGCGGGGCGGCTCGGCGTCTTACTGCCGATCGATCGAGAACTTGCCCGGACCGGCCACGGCGAGGGCCAGCAGACCGCCCGCGATGCTCACGTTCTTGTAGAAGTTGATCATGTTGGCCATCTGGTCGGCGCCCGTCATGTTCCAGAAGTGATGGCCGATGATCGCGGTCGCCACGGTGTAGAGCGCGAGCAGCACGGCGAGCGGACGCGTATAGAAGCCCACGATGATCAGAATGCCCACCACGAATTCCATGACGACGGCGATCACCGCCGAGAGCATCGGCGCCGGCGCGCCCACGTGCGCCATATAGTCGACCGTGCCGGAGAATCCGGTGATCTTGGACCAGCCGAACAGCACGAACAGGGCGGCCAGCAGGATACGTGAGACCAGCAGGACGGCATCGTTGCCTTGTCCGAACAGGTTATGTCGCATGGTGTTCTCTCCGAAGAACTTGATTGAGGCGTGAATGTTATTGACTGGGTTGTGCGCGCTCGCCGGGTGGCGGCCTGGGTTCACAGGCCGCCTGACTCCGGTCCGCGCGTCATGACTACGACGATGGCGTGCGGTGCTTACGACCAGAGTTCCGGCACTTCGATATTACGCAGATCGAAGACCAGGACTTCGGCATCGTGTCCGTCGGTGAAGGTCAGTTCGCGTTCCGAGCGGATCCGCGCGCCGTCGCCTTCGCCCATCTCCACGCCGTTGAGCTTCACGCTGCCGCGCGCCACGTGGACATAGGCGTGGCGTTCGGCGCCGATCTCGACCTTCGCGCTTTCCGCGCCGTCGAGCCGGCCGGCGTAGACGCGGGCGTCCTGGCGCAGCAGCAGCGAATCGTCGGCGCCGTCCGGCGAGAGGATCAGGCGGAACTTGCCGCGCTTTTCCGCATCCGCGATGTTCTTCTGCTGATAGCGCGGTTGCGCGCCCTTCTCGTTCGGCGCAATCCAGATCTGCAGGAAGTGCACCGGCTGATCGGCCGAATGGTTGAACTCGCTGTGCGCGACGCCCGTGCCGGCGCTCATCAGCTGCACGTCGCCGGGGACGATCACCGAGCCCGTGCCCATCGAATCCTTATGTTCGAGCGCGCCTTCCAGCACGTACGAAAAGATTTCCATGTCGCGGTGCGGGTGCTTGCCGAAGCCGCGCGCCGGAGCGACGCGGTCGTCGTTGATCACCAGCAGGTCCGAGAAGCCGGTCTGCTTCGGGTCGTAGTAGTTGGCGAACGAAAAGGTGTGACGCGAGCTGAGCCAGCCATGTTCACCGCGGCCACGTTGGTCTGCTTTGCGAAGTTCGATCATGTTCTCTCTCCAGTTCGGTGGGGCCGTTTCGGCCCGGAATGTTGTGCTGCGATGGAAGAGAGTTTAGGTCAATCAAAGCGATGTAAATCACCGTAAAATAGTACTCACTGTCACATTGAAGTGGACAATAGCAATGCAACTCGACGACATGCGGATCTTCGTGAATACCGTGGATGCGGGCAATTTCACGGCGGCGGGCCACCGGCTGCGGCTCTCCAAGCAGTTCGTGAGCCGCCGCGTGGCCGCGCTGGAGGCCGATCTGGGCGCGCGCCTGCTGGTGCGCAACACGCGCAAGCTGGCGGTCACCGATCTCGGCCAGGACTTCTACGAGCGCGCGAAACGCATCCTCGCGGACGTGAACGAGGCCGAGCAGGCCATGTCGGCGCGGCGCTCGGAGCCGCGCGGGCTGCTCAAGGTCAGTGCGCCCATGTCGTTCGGCATGGCGCATCTGTCGCCGCTGGTCGCGGAATTCCTGCGCGAGCATCCGGACGTGCGCTTCGACATGGATCTGAGCGACCGCAGCGTGGACGTGATCGGCGAGGGCTTCGACATGGCGCTGCGCATCGGGCGTCTCGCCGATTCCACGCTGGTCGCGCAAAAGCTCATCGACGTGCGCATGATCGCGTGCTGCAGTCCCGGCTACCGGCGTCGCCGCCGCGCGCCGCAAACGCCCGAGGAACTGGCGCAGCACGACTGTCTGCCTTACGGTCAGCAGGGGCGCGCGCCGTGGGAATTCATGGTCGGCGGCGTGCGCACGCCGTTCGAGGTGCACGGGCCGCTGCGCGCCAACAACGGCGAGGTGATCCGCGACGCGGCCATCGCGGGCCTCGGTATCTGTTATCTGCCGGACTTCATCGTGGCGGGATCGGTGGATGCGGGCGTGCTCGTCGAGGTGCTGGAGGACTACATGCCGCCGCCGAACGCGCTGCATGCGCTTTATCCGCAGCACCGAGAGGCGTCGGTGACGATTCGCGCCTTCACGCACTATCTGCGCGAACGGCTGGCCGCGCGGGCGGCCACGGCGCGCGGCGGCGCGCTTTGATGCGAGGCGCATGCGTGTCGTGCGTCGGATTGCGCCAGGCCTTGAGGAATAGCGGTTGCGCCTGCATCTGCTAAAGGCAGCGCGCGAGATAACTGGCGTCAGTTCCCCGGAACCCGGCGCGGGTTTGCGCGATCACAGCGGTTGCGGCTGACGCCCAGTCGCCCGTCGCGTGTCCTCATTTGTCATAAACCGAGAGGCAAACTGACGAGAACAGCCGCATGCAGGCCGTTCTGTCGCCCTCGGATGCACCAGAACGGGGCGCAAACGCTGCAGTGAAGTGAGGCGCGATGTCGCAGTTTCGTTGTATGCTCACCGCCCCGACGGTTGCGCGGGCCGCCCCTGGGCGGCGCGGACGCCCGGCTGGCGGGCTTTGGCGGCCCTCATAGGGCTTTTCCGGGGTCCGATAGGCACGGTTTATTCCCGCGATCAAAGCAACCAATTTTTCAAATGGGCGTGGATCCCTTAATCTTCGTCCATACCTTTTCCCAACCCAGAGCGAGGAAACGCATGTCTCTCATCAACACGCAAGTCAAGCCGTTCAACGCAACCGCATACCACAACGGCAAGTTCGTTCCGGTCTCTGAAGAAAACCTGAAGGGCAAGTGGTCGGTTGTCGTGTTCTACCCGGCTGACTTCACGTTCGTGTGCCCGACGGAACTCGGCGATCTGGCCGACCAGTACGCAGAATTCCAGAAGCTGGGCGTTGAGATCTACGGTGTGTCGACCGACACGCACTTCACGCACAAGGCATGGCACGACACGTCGGACACCATCGCCAAGATCCAGTACCCGCTGGTCGGCGACCCGACGGGCGCGATCACGCGTAACTTCGACGTCATGATCGAAGAAGAAGGTCTGGCACTGCGCGGCACGTTCGTGATCAACCCGGAAGGCGAGATCAAGCTGTGCGAAATCCACGACAACGGCATCGGCCGTGACGCCAAGGAACTGCTGCGCAAGGTGCAAGCTGCTCAGTACGTGGCATCGCACCCGGGTGAAGTCTGCCCCGCCAAGTGGACGCCGGGCGCAGAAACGCTCAAGCCGTCGCTCGACCTGGTCGGCAAGATCTAAGCGCCGTTCCACCCGCGCGGTCGTCATGACCGCGTGACGCTGAAGTAGTACCGCTGTATCTCCGGGCCGCGCCTTCGCGGCAGCGGCCCGGACGCCTGATCCGCCTCTGTGCAGGACGGCGAAATTTGCCAGGCAATACTTAAGAATTCCCCCGCTTCTTCTCTAGCCGGAAAACGCCATGCTCGACGCCAATCTCAAGACCCAACTGAAAAGCTACCTCGAAAAAGTCACGCAGTCGATCGAGATCGTCGCGTATCTGGACGACGGCGAGAAGTCGCAAGAACTGCAGCAACTGCTGCAGGACATCGCACCGCTCTCGGACCGTATTGCTCTCGAAGAACGCCGTGGCGCCGCAGCCGGCGACGCGCGTACCCCTTCGTTCGAGATCAAGCGCGCCAATTCGGACGTGAAGGTCACGTTCGCGGGCATTCCGATGGGCCATGAATTCACATCGCTCGTGCTGGCGCTGCTCCAGGTGGGCGGCTACCCGGTCAAGCTCGAAGACGAAACGATCGAACAGGTCAAGTCGCTCGACGGCGTGTTCTCGTTCGAAGTCTATATGTCGCTGTCGTGCCAGAACTGCCCGGAAGTCGTGCAGTCGATCAACGCGATGGCCGCGCTCAACCCGAATGTGAAGATCGTCACGATCGACGGCGCGCTGTTCCAGGGCGAAGTCGAGAAGCGCCAGATCATGGCCGTGCCGACCATCTACCTGAACGGCGAAGTGTTCGGCCAGGGTCGCATGGGCGTCGAGGAAATCCTCGCGAAGCTCGATACGGGCGCCTCGGCGCGTGCTGCTGAAAAGCTGAACCAGAAGGACGTGTTCGACATGCTGATCGTCGGCGGCGGCCCCGCTGGCGCGGCAGCCGCGATCTACTCGGCGCGCAAGGGCATCAAGACGGGCGTGCTGGCCGAACGTTTCGG
Organism: Paraburkholderia sp. Ac-20347; assembly: GCF_017104805.1. NCBI lineage: Bacteria > Pseudomonadati > Pseudomonadota > Betaproteobacteria > Burkholderiales > Burkholderiaceae > Paraburkholderia > Paraburkholderia sp. Ac-20347. The sequence goes on from NZ_JAAGPN010000155.1 coordinate 14,401, forward strand.
CGGCCAGGTGCTCGACACGATGTCGATCGAAAACTTCGTCTCGGTGAAGGAAACGGAAGGACCGAAGTTCGCGGCGGCGCTCGAACAGCACGTGCGTGCCTATGACGTCGACATCATGAACCTGCAGCGCGCCGAAGCCATCGTGCCGGTCGGCAAGGGTTTCGAAGTGCGCACGCAAAGCGGCGCGACGCTGCGCGCGAAGAGCGTGGTGCTGGCGACCGGCGCGCGCTGGCGCAATGTCGATGTGCCGGGCGAGCAGGAGTACAAGAACAAGGGCGTGGCGTACTGCCCGCACTGCGACGGTCCGCTGTTCAAGGGCAAGCGCGTGGCGGTGATCGGTGGCGGTAACTCGGGCGTCGAGGCGGCGATCGACCTCGCCGGTATCGTGAGCCACGTCACGCTGCTCGAATTCGGCGCGCAACTGCGTGCGGACGAAGTGCTGCAACGCAAGCTGCGCAGCCTGCCGAACGTCACGGTGCACGTGAACGCGCAGACGACCGAAATCGTCGGCGACAGCCAGAAGGTCACGGGCCTCGCGTTCCTCGAACGCACCACGGGCGAGAAGCATCATCTCGAACTCGAAGGCGTGTTCGTGCAGATCGGTCTCGTGCCGAACACCGAGTTCCTGAAGGGCACGGTGGCGCTCTCGAAGCACGGCGAGATCGAAGTGGATGCGAAGGGTCAGACGTCGGTGCCGGGTCTGTTCGCGGCCGGCGACGTCACCACGGTGCCGTTCAAGCAGATCGTGATCGCCGTGGGTGAAGGCGCGAAGGCTTCGCTCGGCGCGTTTGACTACCTGATCCGCTCGTCGGCGGACGACGAGGAAGATGCGAAGGTCGCCGCCGCGGTGGTCTGACGCGCGCCTTACATCGACAGTTTTCCAGCAGTCTCTCTTTGCGCCGGCTTCGTGCCGGCGTTTTTTTGTCCGCGAAATTGTCTGTGGAATACGCGCGCGGATACCCCGTGCAAGCGCTTCGCGGACGTGACACACTGAATGCACGGCGCGTTGCCGATCGAGAAGGAGACTGCCGTGGACCGCGAAACGTTTGTTCGCACGCTGGCCGAAGAAGGTTTTCCCGAACCCGTGCTCGTGACGCGCGAGCACGGCGCGATGGACGAGCATACGCATCCGTTCGAAGCGAAAGCGCTGATCGTGATGGGCGAGATCACGATCGGCGCGGATGGCGAGGAGCGGCTGTATCGTGTCGGTGACGTGTTTCATCTGGCCGCCGGGCAGCCGCACGTCGAGCGCTATGGGCCGCAGGGCGTGCAGTATCTGGCGGGACGCAAGGATTGAGTCGAAAAAAATGGCTGCCGGAAGGCAGCCATTTTTCTTTGCAGCGATGCGCGAGTCCAGGGACTCGTCGACCCGTACGGTTTAACCCCGCACTGCAATTTCCTTCTTCCACCCTTCGATGATCTTCGCCGCAAGCGCGTTGTAGTCGCCGTCGAAGTGGTGGCTGCCGTTGGTCTTCACGAGATCGATGCCGGTGTTCGCGAGCGACGGGCACAGCGTGTCCGTTTCATCCTCGCCGTACACGCACTGCACGATCGATGGCGGCACCTTCGCGAGTTCCGGACGCACCTTAAGCGCCTTGTCGCTCGCGGGCATGCCGAGCCAACCCGTCACGCGGATCTGGAAATCGGCGTCCGGCGCGAAGCCGAGCAGCGACATGTACGACACCTTCGCGCGCAGCGCGTCGGGCAGACGGTTGTAGGCGAACGGCATCACATCCGCGCCGAACGAGTAGCCCACGAGCGCGATGTGCTTCGCGTGCCAGCGCGACGCGTACGTGTTGAGCACGCGCGCGAGGTCGTGGCTCGTCTGCGCGGGCGGCTTCTCGCTCCAGAAATAGCGCAGCGCATCCCAGCCGACCACCGAAATACCCTGCTTTTGCAGCGCTTCCGCGATGGTCTTGTCGAGATCGCGCCAGCCGCCGTCGCCGGAAATCACCACCGCGAGCATGTCGGTCGGATGCGCGGCGGGCAGCTCGATCAGCGGCAGATCGGAGACGTCCTCTTCGCTTTCCGTCTGCGCGCGCAGATGCGGCGCAGTCAAAGTCGCGAGCTTGTCGGCATCGGAAAGATTCGCGGCGAACACGCGCGGCGTGGCGCCATTCGATGCGGGCGCAACCTTCTCGGCGTTCGTCTGCGAGGCGGTCACGCCTTGTTCGAAGAAGCCGGGCAGACCCTTGCCGCGCGAGAGCGTCGGATCGGCGGGGCAGGGCGCGAAACGCGCGTCGAGCGGTTTCGTCGACGGATCGAGCGACACCGCGCCCGCCATCGTGTTCGCGGGCGACTGCGAGAGCATGCGTTGCGCGATGAGCGCGCCGGTGCCGCTGCCGATCGCGATCGGCGCGAAATACTCGTTCGATCCCTGCTGGCGTTCGAGCTGATGGCTCAGCGCTTCGGCATCGCTGTAGAGCTTGTGGCAGGTCTCGTTCTTGATGGCGGCGAGGTTCGACGCGTAGCGCGCCGTGTCCACGCCCACGACCAGCGCGCCGTGCTGCGCGAGCGCGTTGGCGCGCGTCTGGTCGGCGGCGTTCCAGTGTTCGCCCGCCGAGAACAGCACCGCGAAGCCGCGGATCGCGCCATCGGGTTTGGTCATCGCAACTTCGCCGTAGCGGCCGCCCGAGACGTGTTCGATGGCGCTTTTTTCAGCACTATTGGCAGCTTTGGCCGTCGACGTGGAAGCCGTAGAAGGCGTGGAAGCGAACGCGCCATGCGACGCGCCGGCGACGAGCAGGACGGCGCCCGCCGCCGCGCGAAGCGTGCGCGGCAGCGTGGAAAAACAATGAATCATGAACGCCAGCCTCCTGCCAGCAGCGATAGATCCGCAAGGGTGATGAACACGCTGATCGAGCCCGAAGCGGCCAGATAGCGCGGTTCCCAGCGCGGCGCGAACTTGTTCTTGAAGCCGCGCAGCCCACGGAAGTTGTAGAACTTGCCGCCGAAGCGCCAGATCAGCCCGGCAAGGCGATGCCACGACGACGCGAGCGGCGTCGGGCCCATGCCGGAAAGCGGCGCCATGCCGAGCGAGAGCGACTGAAACCCGGCGGCCTTGAGATGCAGCGCGAGCTGCGTGAAGAGATATTCCATCGCGTAGGGCGATGCGCCCGGCAGATGGCGCATGACGCCGACCGTCGCGTCGGTGTTCAGGTCGGTCGTCATGAAGGTGACGAAGGCGAGCGGCTCGCCGTTTTGACGCACCAGCAGCACGTGCTGGGCGGCGAGGTAATCGTCGTCGAATGCGGCCACCGAGAAGCTCTTTTCGCGCGCTTCGCGGTCTTCGAGCCACGCGTCGGAGATCGCGCGCAGCGTCGGCAGCGTGTCGCTCATCTGCGACGGATCGATGTGATCGAAGGTGAAACCGTCGCGTTCGCCGCGCTTGAGCGCGTAGCGGAGATGCGCGCGCTGCGGGCCCTTGAGGTCGAATTCCTGCAGCATCACGCGCGCTTCTTCGCCGAGCTTCATCAGCGTGAGACCGGCGTCGAGGTAGAGCGGCAGGGCGTCGGCGCGCACCTGATAGAACGCGGCGCGGCCGCCGTGCGCGTGCGCGAGCGAGACGAATTCGCGGATCAGCGCGGGCCATTCGTCGCGCGGTCCGACCGGATCGTGCAGCGCGGCCCACGTGCGGCCGCGCTTGGCGTACATGAGGAACGCGCTGCGCGACTGCGAGAACAGGAAGCTCTTGTCGCCCATCAGCGCGAGGCCGGCGTCGCTGCGTTCCTGCGCGCGCACGATGCGCGCGGCTTCGATCAGATCTTCGCTCGCGGGCATCACGAAACGCCCGGCCGCCGGACGCAGCAATTGCCACGACGCCAGCGCGGCGGCGAACACGCCCGCGCCGAGCGTGGCGCGCAGCGCACGCGGCGCGCGTTCGTCGAAAGCGAATTGCCACCAGAGATGCTGCGAATAATCGACGTCGCGGAAGGCGAACAGCAGCACCCACACGGCCAGCGCGATCACGCAGCCAACCGAGGCGAGCCACGCGGGCGTGAAGCGCTCGGTGAACAGCGACGAATGGCGATTGAAGCGGCGGCGCGTGGCGAGCAGCAGCGCGATCAGCACGCACAGCACGCCCGCTTCGACGAACGCGAGGCCCTTCATCAGCGAGAGCGCGAGGTTGGCAACGGCCAGCATGAGCGCGAGCCACCAGGCGGCGTCGAGGCGGCGCAGCAGGCCGCGCGCGACGAACAGCAGCAGCACGCCGAACAGGCTGCCGAGCATCTGCGAGCTTTCGAGCACCCAGAGCGGCAGCACGGTTTGCAGCAGCGCGATGCGCTTGGCGAACGCGGGCGTCGCGCCGGAGATCACGAGCATGCTGCCCGTGACGAAAGTGACGATGGCGAGAAACAGCGGGGCGAGTTGCGAGACGCCGTCCGCGCCGCGTTTCGCGATTGTCGTGCTGAGCGGGTTCTTGAGCGCGCGGCCTTCGAACACGGCGAGCAGCGCGGCCGAGAGCGCGAGCGGCGCGCCGAAATAGATCGCGCGGTAGGCGAGCAGCGCGGCGAACACCTTCGAGCCGGGCACGCTGGAACCGAGCGCGAACACCATCGCGGCTTCGAACACGCCGATGCCGCCGGGCGTGTGGCCGATCAGGCCGAGCAGCATCGCGGCGGTGTAGACGGTCAGGAAATCGGCGAAATCGACGTGCGCGTGCGGCATCACCGACCAGAGCGCGAGACCGGCGCCCACCACGTCGAGCGCGGCGAGCAGCAGTTGCGCGACGAGGTCGCGGCGCGCGGGCACCGAGAAGCGCGCCCAGTCACGCTTGAGCGGATTGATTTCGCGCGCCGTGGCGGGGCACGCCGCGACCATCGCGGCGCCGAGCGCGAGGACCGCGCCGCCGATGCCGCGCAGCGCGTCGGGCGAGAGATGGAGCAGGCCGGAGAGCGTCG
>NZ_JAAGPN010000156.1:0-19200 GCF_017104805.1 Paraburkholderia sp. Ac-20347
GCAGACCGCCCGCCGCGACGCTGCCGAAGCCGCGCCGGCCGAGCACGCGCGCGACCCACTGCCCCGGCAGCAGCGCCTGCACGCCCGAGCCGAGCAGCAGACCGAGCACCATCGCCTGCCAGATCGCCTTGCCATAGGCCAAAGCGTAGTCGAGCGCGGCGGCGAGCGACGGTACCGGTGCACTGGCCGCGCCGCCCGTCAGGATCGACTTGCCGATCGAGTGCGTGGCCTCGGCCGTGAACGCGCGGTGGTAATACGGAAACCACTTCACATAGAACAGCCCGGCGACCGCCAGCAGAAGAAAAACGGGCCAGCCCCAGCCAGGCGCCGAGGACGGCAGTTGCGGCGGACGGGGCGAAGGCGCGTCGGATGCGCTGGTCATAATGGTGTAACTCCGCGAAGGGCGAATGGAATGCGAAACAGGGGACAACCGTGGAAACCGGCTCGGGGCGGATCGTGCGATTCCGGCCCCGGGCGGACCCTGCAAGCGCGCTTTCGGAGCGCGGCGGGTGTGCGCAGCATCGTAGTGCATGACTCGCGAATCGCCAATGTCCGACGTTGGGCGATTCGCGAGCCGTCGTGCGCGCGGGCGGCGGGCTGACACGGCAGGAAGCCTGCTCCGCCTTCGGTGTGCTTCGGTGTACCTCAGTCAGCTTCGCTCAACTTCAATCAGCGCGCGATCAAGGCGCCGGATTCGGCTGCAGTTCGTGCAGCGCGTCGATCTGCGCGAGCACGTCCGCCGAGAGCTTCACATCGACGCTCGCGATGTTCTCCTTGAGCTGCGCCATCGACGTCGCGCCGATCAGGTTGCTCGTCACGAACGGGCGGCTGTTGACGAACGCGAGCGCGAACTGCGCGGGCGACAGACCGTGCTCCTTCGCGAGCGCGACGTAACGCGAAGTCGCCGCGATCGCCTGCGGTTTGCTGTAGCGCTGGAAGCGCTCGAACTTCGTGATGCGCGCACCCTCGGGCCGCGCCCCGCCCTCGTACTTGCCCGAAAGCCAGCCGAACGCGAGCGGCGAATACGCGAGCAGGCCGATGCCCTCGTGATGCGTGAACTCGGACAGCCCGAGCTCGAACGTGCGATTCACGAGGCTATACGGATTCTGGATGCTGACGATGCGCGGCAGACCGAGCTTCTCGGCGGCGCGCAGGAACTGGGCGACTCCCCAGGGCGTCTCGTTCGACACGCCGATATGGCGCACCTTGCCCGCCTTCACGAAATCGGCGAGCACCGCGAGCGTTTCCTCGATCGGCACCGTGTAGGCGTCGTCAATCCACGGATAGTTGCTGCGGCCGAACGTCATCGTGCTGCGGTCGGGCCAGTGCAGCTGATACAGATCGACGTAATCGGTCTGCAGGCGCTTGAGGCTGCCGTCGAGCGCCTCGGTCAGATTCTTGCGGTCGAACTGGTTGCTTTCGCCACGGATATGACGCGGATTGTGCGGCTGGCGCGCCGGACCCGTCATCTTGGTCGCGAGCACGAACTGGTCGCGGCGCGCGCCATTGCGGGCAAGCCACGTGCCGATGAAGCGCTCGGTCTGCCCTTGCGTTTCGGGGCGCGGCGGCACCGGATACATCTCCGCGGCGTCGATCAGCGTGACGCCCTGGTCGAGCGCGTAGTCGATCTGTTCGTGGGCGTCCTGTTCCGTATTCTGTTCGCCCCATGTCATCGTGCCGAGGCCGATCAGGCTGACCTTGACGTTCGTATCGCCGAGTGTGCGGTATTCCATCGAAGCGTTTCCATCATCAGGTTGCGGGAGAACGCCGACGCTATCACGCCGGCCGAAATTTTTCAGGAAGCGCTGAATTCGCGCGGGGCAAAGTCGAAGCCGTCGAAACCGTCGAAACCGTGGAAGTGTCAAAACGAAAAAGCCGGAGCCGGTAAAACCGGTCCGGCTCGGATCGCGCGGGTCGCACGGGTCGCGCAGGTTGTCGCGAAGACGGGTCCGCTTAAGGCCCGACGCGCTCCACGGCCCAGCTCGAATTGCGCACCAGATAATACTGGCCGCTCACGCCGACCCAGTGATAACCGCGCGGCGGCGGCTTGAGACGATACTGCTGCCAGTCGTCGATCACATATTGACGATCGCGATACTCGGGCGGCAGACGATCGCCCTTGCGCCACGCATGCGGCGGCGCATCGGGCGGCGGACGGTCGGGCGGCGGCCCGCCGTGATACTCGTTCGGGCCCGGACGGGGCGGTGGCTGCTGCGCGAACGTCGATACCGATGCCAGCATGGCCGGCAAAGCCAGCGCAGCGAGAAGCACGAAGCGTTTCTGCATTGTTCACCTCCTGGTTAGCGAGTCGAAACCGGACGAAGACAGTCGAGTCGATCCGACCACGTCGCGCCCGAAGCCGCCAGGCGCGCTCACCTCGCGATTCATGTTAGTACAGCGCGCAACGAGACCGGCGCGAGCGCGTCCGCACGCCGCGCGCCTGCTGCCGCATGTGTTGCGGCATCGATTGCGGCATCGGCTTCGGTATTTGCCCCGCCGCACGCCCGAATGGCGCAGACGTGCCAGAATCGTCGCGTGCGTCCGAGGAGAACACGGCATGGAAAACCAGCGCAGCTACGAATACATGGGCTTCGACATGACCGCCGGCGTGGACGGCGATCACAACGTGGGCTTTCTCGTCACGACCCAGAAGATCCACAGTCTCACCGACGACAACCACGCCGACGTGCCCGTCGACGGCGTCGCGTCCGGCCGCTTCCCCACTCAGGACAACGCGTTCGACGCCGCCTTCGACCGCATCCGCGAAGCAATCGACCAGCGCGTGCGCGCGGCCTCCTGACGAGGCCTTTCAGACGCCCGAAAAGCAGAACGCCGGGCGTCGTGAAGACACCCGGCGTTCATGCCGCCCGTCAGACGGGCGGCCGGTGCAGAGCGGCCGAGGCGCGAAGCCTGGCCGCCGGACACCACTTATTGCGCTTGCGACGACTGCGAGCCGTGCGCGCCCGACTGCGAAGCCGAGCCGGTCACGCCGCCGTAGGCCGCGTCAACGCCTTGCTGCTGTGCGCGCTCGGCCGCAACCGTCTGCGCGCTCTGGCCTTGCTGCGAAGCCGGTGCGCCGACGTTCGGACGATAGAAAGGTGCCGGGCCGTAGCCGCTGGCGAACGCCGGAGCGGCAACAGAAGCGGAAGCTGCGACCAGCAGCGCTGCGATCAGTTTGGTCTTCATGGTGGACTCCAAATCAGGTTCAATTGCGGTTCGGGAATGGCGCCGCGCCTGGGAGGTCAGACCCATGAGCTGCGTCAGTGAGACTCAGTGTATACACCTACTATCGGAAAATAATCGCGATAAACCGAATTGACTATTCCGCTTCCAGAAACAATGCTGTGAGCCAAACCAGGCTTGGCTGAGCGACGAACAGACCCTAAAAAGACGTCCCAAACTTTTTTCTGCGACGCAGCATTTGGCGACGGGATTACATAACGCGCGAAGGGTCTTTCGGTAAAAGGGCAAGATGGAAACGCTTCCATTCGGACAGTTTGATGGCGGTTTGCTGGCGATATGACAGAAAACCTTCATTGCGGCCCTGATTTTTCTGCCGGAGCTTCGCGTGCCGCACCGCAAAATCGCCGTCAGCGCACTTCCCGTCATGCGATAAAATAGAAGGTTGATTCACGCCTGCCGCGCCTCGTCGCGCACCCATCTGCCATGTCCGCCACCCGTATTGCCAGCCCCCGCCGCGTCTCCGTCGCGCCGATGATGGACTGGACTGACCGCCACTGTCGCTCGCTGCATCGATTCATTTCCCGGGACACGTGGCTGTATACGGAGATGGTGACGACCGGCGCCCTGCTCCACGGCGACGTGCCGCGCCACCTCGCCTTCACGCCCGCCGAAGCGCCCGTCGCGCTGCAGCTCGGCGGCAGCGAGCCGGACGACCTCGCGCGTGCGGCGAAACTCGGCGAGCAATGGGGTTACGACGAAATCAACCTGAACTGCGGCTGCCCGTCGGAGCGCGTGCAGCGCGGCGCGTTCGGCGCGTGCCTGATGAACGAGCCGCAACTCGTGGCCGACTGCGTGAAAGCGATGCGCGACGTGGTGTCGGTGCCGGTGACGGTCAAGCACCGCATCGGCGTGGACGCGGTCGAGGACTACGCATTCGTGCGCGACTTCGTCGGCACGATCGCGGACGCAGGCTGCGACGTGTTCATCGTCCACGCGCGCAATGCGATCCTCAAAGGGCTCAGCCCGAAGGAAAATCGCGAAATCCCGCCACTCAAGTACGACTACGCCTATCGCCTGAAACGCGATTTCCCGAATCTCGAAATCATTATCAACGGCGGCATCAAGACGCTCGACGAAGTGGCGACGCATCTCGAGCACGTCGACGGCGTGATGCTCGGCCGCGAGGCTTATCACAATCCCTATGTGCTCGCGGACGTCGATGCGCGCTTCTACGGCGCGAGCACGCCGGCACTCACGCGCGACGAGGTCGAGGCGAAGCTCATCGAGTATTGCGCGGCGGAATTGAAGCGCGGCACGTATCTCGGCGCGATCGTGCGTCACGCACTGGGCCTCTATCGCGGCGAAGCGGGCGCGCGCGGCTGGCGCCGTGTTTTGTCGGACAGCCGCAAGCTGCAGAAAGGCGATCTCGCGATCTTCGAAGAGGCGCGTGCGCATCTGCGCGCCCCGCTCGACGCCGACGCCGAACTTTCTTCTGAAAATATTTGAATAAAGGGGCTAGACAAGCCCGTTAGGGCATGTCTATAATCTTGCTTCTTGATTGACGCCGCTCACGAAGCAGCGCTAACAAGCAAGCAGTAAAAACGCAGTAACAGTGGTGGCTGTAGCTCAGTTGGTAGAGTCCAGGATTGTGATTCCTGTCGTCGTGGGTTCGAGTCCCATCAGCCACCCCAAAGAATTCAAAAAAAACCGCATCGTTCGATGCGGTTTTTTTTCGTCCATATTCAAGACCAATGCAAAGTTCGACGGGGATGACGTCATCCGGCATGGTGGCGTCCGATAGTATTCCGCTTGTGTCCATCGCACTCGCCACCTACAACGGCTCTCGCTACCTGCCCGAGTTGCTCGCTTCGATCGAATCGCAGACGTGGCCGCGTCTCGAGCTCGTCGTTTCCGATGACGGCTCCACCGACGACACGCTCGACGTGCTGCGCAACTGGCGCGGCGCGCTGACCATCCGCATCGTCTCGACCGGCGAACGCGTGGGCATCGTCGGCAATTTCGGCCGCGCCGTCGCGGGCTGCGAAGGCGCCTATATCGCGCTCGCCGATCAGGACGACGTCTGGTCCGCCGACAAGATCGAGGACATGGTGCGCACTCTTCGCGCCCAGGAATCGCAACGCGGCCACGCGCTGCCGATGCTCGCGTATTGCGACATCGAAGTCGTCGATCACACCTTGTCGCGCATTTCGAAGTCGTACTTCGACCAGAACGGCAAATCGCGCGACGCCTCGCGCCTGCGCGATTTTCTGTTGAGCAACCATATTCCCGGCTGCTCGATGCTGCTCAATCGCGCGGCCATCGAACTGGCCACGCCGTTTCCGGCCGGCATCGTCATGCACGACTGGTGGCTCGCGATGGTGGTCGCCTCGTTTGGCACGATCACACACGTCGACAAACCGCACATCAAGTATCGGCAGCACGACAACAATGCCGTCGGCGCCTCCGTGCCCAAGCGCACGCCGCGCGCCAACGCCTCGACGAACGCGCCGCCCGCCGTCGCAGCCGACACGCCCAGTTCGACGCAACGCCGCGCCGAAGGTCGCAAGCGCCAGCTGCACGCCATCGGCCAGCAGTTCACGCTGTTCTCGATGCTGCATGGCGAGCAGTTGCCGTCGATCGCGCACAAGGATCTCAAGGCGTTCCGGCGCGCGGTCTCCAGCACGGCCCACGCCGTTTTGTTCGTGATGCGAAGCAAAACCGGCGAGACGTCATGGCGCGGATTGAAAATGCTGCGACGCCTTCGGCCCGCGATCCGCGCAAACGCAACGGCATCAGTTTGACGCCGCGTCGCCGAAACCGGGTTCTAGAGAAGGAATGTCCGCTTCGGCTTCGCGCGATTTCGCGGCGCGCGGTGGCGCGGGAAACGGCTCGGCGATCATCGGTTGCGCCGGATAGAGCGTAAAAAACGAACGCGCCTCGTCGGTCGAGTGGCTAGCCAGCCAGTTCTCGTATTGCTGCGGCGGCACAATCACGACTGAGCGCTTCTCGTCGCCCGGCTTGTGAAAGCGGCTCATCAGCGGATGCGAATCGGCGTTCACCGTGAGCATCGTGAACGAATACGCGCGACGCGGCATCTCGCCCTCCTCCGGCGCGTCCTCCCACTCACGCCAGAGCCCCGCAATCGCGAACGGCTCGCCCGACGCAAGCGCGATGCGCCAGCGCACCGCCTTGCCGCTCTCGTAATTCGGCTCGAAGAACGCCTCGCACGGCACGAGACACAGTTGCTGGCGCTTCCACGCGCCGCTGAACGAACGCTTTTCGCCGACCGATTCCGCCCGCGCATTCATCGTGTCGAACACGCGCACGCCGGGCGGAATGTGCCTGCGCGGCACCATGCCGAAGGTCGCAAGACTGGCTTGCGTCGCGCCGTCGATCCTGCGGATGATCGGCGCGGCGTAGTCCTTGTAGATGTCGTCGCGCCACGGGCTATCGGGCGGCTCGACGCCGAAATGCCGAAACAGTCGATCGCGGCGCGCAGCGGCGTAGTTCGTGCACATGAGCGGCCCTCCCTCCGATCCGCTCATCTTAGTCGCTGTGCGACATGGGAGCACGCAGAGCAGGAATCCCGCTGTCAGCGAAAGAACGCCCTATCGGCAGCAATTACCCGATAGTAACGATTCGAAATATCCGTCTATATACAACGCGCGCGTGATTTGGTACTTTGTAATCTGATCGAAGGCAAGGCCCTCTCCCCAGTTGCGCTCGCGTTGCTGGCTGGCCTCTGCTTTTACTCGGCCGTGCCCGTTTTGCGGGCGCGGCATTTTTTTGCGCGTTTGCGCATCAGGGCAAGCGGAAAGATTCGTTGATGTGCGCGGTCTCGGCTGCAGCGCGGCGACGCATACGTCGCTTACGCCGCTGCCCCGCTGTCGATCCAGGCGCGCGCGGCGGCAAAGCCCGCTTCGGCGGCGGCGTGCTCGGTCGGCCAGAGCCGCTCGATGTGGACGAGTTCCCAGTCCTTGCGCACGGCGCCGTCCTTGAGCACGCGATAGTGCGCCTTCACGCCCGTGAGGATCTGCTCGACGGCCACTTCGATGTCGTAGCCGTTGTAGCGTTCCTCGTAGTCGCCCATGTCGATGCCCTTCGGCTCCATGATCGTTCTCCCTCGTGGCTGTCGTGGCTGGCTGGTCCATGCTAGCACTTCCACTCCGGCCAGGCCCCGCGACGCTCGCGCCCACGCGGACAAACGAATGCCCGCGCGAGTTACCCGGAACGATCACACACAAGCGACAACTGCGGTGATCACCGAAGTGATCACGTCGCGCTCAAAGACGCGCGATCGACACCTCGGTCGACTTCACCAGCGCGACCACTTCCGAGCCCACCTTGAGGTCGAGCTCGTCGATCGAGCGCGTCGTGATCACCGAGGTCACCACGCCGAACGGCGTGTCGACGTCGACTTCGGACACCACGGGTCCGCGAATGATTTCCTTCACTTTGCCGCGGAACTGGTTGCGCACGTTGATGGCGGAGATGCTCATGAATTCGACTCCAAAAGTTCGTTCTGAAATAACGGGTGATTGAGGTTCAAACGATTCGACAGATTCAGCCGGTTCAAAGGGTCCACAGGGTCCAAAGGCTTCACAGCGCCCAGCGCACGTCGGTCGGATGCAGTCCGTGCGGTCGCGCGTTCGCCTGCGGCAGCTGCGCCGCCGCGCCCGGCGTGCTGCCGAGCACACGCTGCAACACGCTTTCTTCGAGCGCCGCGAAGCGCGCATCGGCGCGGGCACGCGGACGTTCGAGCGGGACGTTCTGATCGAGCGCGATACGCCCCTGCTCGACCAGCAGAATGCGATCGCCGAGCGCAACGGCTTCGTGCACGTCGTGCGTGACCAGCAACGCCGTGAAGCGATGCTCGCGCCACAGACGCTCGATCAGCGCATGCATTTCGATACGCGTGAGCGCGTCGAGTGCGCCCAGCGGTTCGTCGAGCAGCAGCAAGCTCGGGCGATGCACCAGCGCACGCGCCAGCGCCACACGCTGACGCTGGCCGCCCGACAAACGTGCCGGCCATTCGTCGGCGCGCGCGAGCAGACCCACTTCGTCGAGCACGGCGCGGGCGTCGTCGCGTGCACCGCGTCCGAGGCCCAGCATCACGTTCTGCAGCACCGTTTTCCACGGCAGCAGACGCGCGTCCTGAAACATGATGCGCGTATCGAGCGCCGCGCCCGCTTCGCCGCGACGCGTCAGCTCGCCCGCATCCGGCTGCTCCAGTCCGGCCACGAGACGCAGCAGCGTGGACTTGCCGCAGCCGCTGCGGCCCACGATCGCGACGAAACTGCCGCGCTCGATGGAGAGATTGAAATCGTCGAGCACCACGCGATCGCCGTAGCGCTTGCCCACGCCGCGCAGTTCGACCGACGCATCCTGAGGCTGCGCCTGCGTGCGCGCCGTCACCGTCGCTTCACGCGCGAAGTCATGCGCGAAGTCATGCGCGAATTCATGCGCGAATTCATGCGCCGCTTCGTTCGCCTCGCGCGCCTGTACGCGCGGCTGTTCAATCTCCGCTTCGAGATCGCGGCCGGCGATGCCGCTCAGACCGGACGTCAAGGTACTTGCGTTCATGCGTCGCTTCCTCGTTGATAGGCGGGGTGCCAGCGCAGCGCCACGCGCTCGAGCCACTTGGCGAGCCAGTCGGCGAGTTTGCCGAGCGCCGCGTACAGCAGAATGCCGACCACCACCACATCGGTTTGCAGGAACTCACGCGCATTCATCGTCATGTAGCCGATGCCCGACTGCGCGGAAATGGTTTCGGCGACGATCAGCGTGACCCACATCAGCCCGAGCGCGAAGCGCACGCCGACGAGAATCGAAGGCAGCGCGCCCGGCAGGATCACTTCGCGATAGAGCGCGAAACCCTTGAGGCCATAACTGCGCGCCATCTCCACGAGGTTCTGGTCGACCGAGCGGATGCCGTGAAACGTGTTCACGTAGACCGGAAAGAACACGCCTAGCGCGACGAGAAACACCTTCGCTTCCTCTTCGATGCCGAACCAGAGGATCACGAGCGGAATCATCGCCAGCGCGGGAATGTTGCGGATCATCTGGATGGTCGAATCGAGCGCGATTTCGACTGGCTTGAACAGGCCCGTGGCGAGTCCGAGCGCGAGACCGATGCCGCCGCCGATCGCGAAACCCGAGACCGCGCGCCACGTACTCACGCGCACGTCCTGCAGCATTTCGCCCGACTGGATCAGCGACCACGCGGCCTTCACGACCGCGAGCGGCTCGGGCAGCACGCGCGTCGACAGCACGCCGACACGCGCGGCCAGTTCCCAGGCCGCGAGGATCGCGAGCGGCAGCAGCCACGGCGCGAGTCGCGCAAACACTTTGCGCAGCAGCGCGGTATTGGCGCGCGCGCCGCGCGGCGCGACGCTCGCGGTCACCGTTGCGCTTGCAGCGGATTGAGTCATCGGAACGTTCTCCTTGTTGCATCGCGCCGCAACGCGATTGAAGCTGGTGAATGCGCGGAAAACGGCCTTAGCTCTGGCTGGCTTTCGGCAGATAGTGATTGCCGACCACTTCGCCGAACGGACCCGACAGCGGACCGTCCGACTGCTTCGCCTGACGTCCCGGCAGCAGCGGGAACACCAGCTCGGCAAAGCGGTAGGATTCCTCAAGATGCGGATACCCCGAAAGAATGAAGGTCTCGATGCCGAGATCCGCGTACTCCTTCATGCGCGCCGCCACCTGTTCCGGATTGCCGACCAGCGCCGTGCCCGCACCGCCACGCACGAGGCCCACGCCCGCCCACAGATTCGGATAGACCTCGAGATCCTCGCGCGAACCGCGCTTGCCGCCATGCAGCGCGGCCATGCGGCGCTGCCCTTCCGAATCCATCCGGCCGAACGCAGCCTGCGCGCGCGCAACGGTCTCGTCGTCGAGATGGCTGATGAGTTTGTCGGCGGCCGCCCACGCTTCCTCTTCGGTCTCGCGCACGATCACGTGCAGACGAATCCCGAAGCGGATCTTGCGGCCCTTCTGCGCTGCGCGCTCGCGAATGTCGGCGATCTTCTTCGCGACCGCCTCGGGCGGCTCGCCCCACGTCAGATACGTGTCGATGTGCTCGCCGGCGATCTCGTGCGCAGCCGGCGACGAACCGCCGAACCACAGCGGCGGATGCGGATGCTGGACCGGCGGATAGAGCGCCTTGCCGCCCTTCGATTGCAGATGCTTGCCCTCGAAATCGATCGCCTCGTTGGTATGCGAAGCGGCCAGCAGCTTGCGCCAGATGTGCAGATATTCGTCGGTGATCTCGTAGCGCGTGTCGTGATCGACGAACACGCCATCGCCTTCGAGTTCGGCCGTGTCGCCGCCCGTCACCACGTTGATCAGGAGGCGCCCGTTCGACAGCCGGTCGAACGTGGCGGCCATGCGCGCGGCCAGACCCGGCGACGACAGACCCGGGCGTACGGCGACGAGAAACTTCAGGCGCCGCGTGGCCGCGATCAGGCTCGATGCCACGACCCACGCGTCTTCGCACGAACGTCCCGTCGGCAGCAGCACGCCTTCGTAACCGAGCGAGTCGGCGGCGACCGCGACCTGCTGGAAGTAAGCGAGATCCGTTGCGCGTGCGCCTTCGGTGGTGCCCAGATAGCGGCTGTCACCGTGGGTCGGGATGAACCAGAACACATTCATGCGAAGCTCCTGCTAATCGTTCGAGACGTGAGTCGAAAGGGATTACGACGGCCGCGCCGTCTACATGGGGACTCAGTCTAGGGATCGGCCCTGGGGTTGCGAACGATTTTTTTGAGCTTAGTTTTTCCACTTTCGTGCTTTACGCGACGCTTTAGCGTACGCGGCATACGGTCGCGCAGCGCGCGCCGATATAATGGCGCGATCAAGAATCAAGCCGTGTGGCGCCCCTTACGCGCGCCTGACGCGGCTCAGCCACTCTCGCCCGTTCACATGCAAAAACTGATTTTGCCGTTCGTTTCCGGCTTTCTCGCGTCGCTGTTCTTTCGCGAAGCCACGCTGGCGCTGCTGCACGCGGCACAGGTCGTCGACATTACCGGTTTCTCGACCGAGCCATTCGCCCCGCTCGGCCTGCCCGAGTTTCTCGTCAACGCGATTTTCAGCGCGTGCTGGGCGATCCTGATGGCGTGGCTGCTGCGCGTGTCGCCGTCGCGGCCCGCGCCCTGGGTGCAGGCGTTCGTGTTCGGCGGCATCGTGCTCACGGCCGCCATGGTGTTCGCGATCGATCCGCTGCGCGGCATCTGGCCGAGCGGCAACATGCTGCCGCGCCTCGCCACGGGCTTTGCGTCGAATGCCGTCTGGGGATGGGGCGCGCTCGTCTTCATGCGCGCCTTCATGAGCGAAACCGACGAGGACTGAGCCTCGCGGCCGTATGCGGCGCCTCGCGCGCCGCTCGCTTGTCTCGCGGCCTTTGTTACCTTTGTTACCTGCCTTGGCCGCTCCGCCGGCTCGCCGGACTCAATCCGGCAACGCGCGCAACGGATGGTCCGTCAAGCTCCACGGACTCTCGAACATCGCGTTCACGTCCTCGGCCCGCACGTCTTCCACGCGCGCGAAGCGCCAGTTCGGGCGATTGTCCTTGTCGATGATGCGCGCGCGGATGCCTTCCATCACGTCGCCGCGCGCAAAGCTCGAACGCGTGAGATCGAGATCGCGGCGCAGCACGTCGGCCATCGATCCTTCGGCGCGCGACACCGCCTCCAGCGAGACCGCCATCGATAACGGCGAACGCTCGCGCAACACGCCGATCGTCTGTTCGGCCCACTCGCTTTCCGAGCCCTTCCCCGCCTGCCTCGCAGCGTCGAGCGAGGCGAGGATCGCGCCCACATCCGGCTGCGAGAAATGCCGGTCGATCCACGCACGCGCAATCGCCAGCGCCGACTCCGACGCCCGCCGCTGCGCCTCTTGCGCAGGCAACGCCGCGCGCCGGATGCGCTCGACCACGTCGGCGCCCGTCACGAACGTCTCGGTCTGCAAGGTATCGAGCAGCGCGGGCCACGCGGATTCGTCGAGAAAGAGGTCGGCGAGCCCGGCGTAGAGCGCGCTGGCCGCGTCGATCGTTTCGCCCGTCACGGCAAGGTAGCGGCCGAGCGCGCCCGGCGTGCGCGCGAGCAGCCAGCCCATGCCGACGTCGGGAAAGAGGCCGATGCGCGTTTCGGGCATGGCCATGCGCGTCGTCGCGCCGACGAGACGCAGCCCGCCCGTGCGATGCGCGCCCTGCGAAATCCCCATGCCGCCGCCCATCACGACGCCATTGAGCAAGGCGATATACGGCTTCGGATAGCTGAAGATTGCGTGATCGAGGCGATATTCGTCGATGAAGAACGTGTCGAGCGCGGCCTGATCGCCCGCGCGAAATGACTCGTAGAGAAAACGGATGTCGCCGCCCGCGCAGAACGCACGCGGATGCGGCGTGCGCACGACGACTGCGAGCACGTCGGGGGCGTCGCGCCAGCGGTCGAGCGCGTCCTGCATGGCGTCGACCATCGCGGTCGACAATGCGTTGAGCGCCTGCGGGCGATCGAGTTCGATATAGCCGATGCGGTTCGCGACGTGCGTGCGCACGTGCTGTTCGTTATCGACGGAAACACGGCTGGACGACGAGCTGGACTGGGACATGGTGATCGGCAACGGAAAGCACGATGAAATGACGCGCGCCGACACCGGAATTCAGGACTCGGGACTCGCGGCAGCGCCTCGCGAGGCTATCACGTCGCACTGGTTTTCGTCGGCTTGCGGGCAGGCGCGGCGGCGCCGGCGCGATCGTACTGCTGTTCCGCCTCGCACGGACCGAACCACGCATCGAGCGCGGCGTCGACGGTTTGCCTGCGCCGCGCGTCGCTCGCAAACGCTGGATCGCGCGACGCCAGCGCAACCACGCCGTGCAGCATCGCCTGCAGCGCGCACGCGAGTGAAGCGGAATCGATACGACGTTGCTGCGCATCCGCCAGCGTCTGCAGCGTCGGCGCAAACAACGACGTCGCGCGCTCGCTGGGGAGATCCGCGTCCGTCGCCGCCGCTTCCGCCTCGCTGAACATCAGCCGGTACGCCTGCGGATGCTCGCAACCATAACTGACGTAGCCGTGCGCGAGCGCCTGAAGTCGCGCGCGCGGATCGTCGATGCGCGCTAGCGGCGCGAGATGCGCGAGCAGCTGCGCGTGGCCTTCGCGGCCCAGCGCGCGGACGATATCGTCGCGATTCGCGAAGTGCAGATAGAGCGACGCGGGAGAATAGCCGATGGCATCGGCGATCTTGCGCATCGACAGCGCGGCCAGGCCCTCGCGCAACACGATGCGGCGCGAAGCGTCGAGGATCCGTTCGCGCAGTTCGAGACGCTGCGCGGCGGCGCGGCGAACTTTCGGTTCGGTGAGGCCCATCGGCCCGATCCTCCTGCGCGCGAAACTAGTCAGGACTCCCGCAGAACGGATTCACGACAGCAAACTGCCCGGCGGAAAATGCCCGCTCTTGAGCAGCACCGGCGTGCCGTTGCTCAGTTCGAGATGCGCGCGCGCCACGGCTTCGATGCGCGGGCGGCCCGCGTCGAACGCCTCCATCCAGGCTTCGCGGACGGCGGCGTTCGCGCCGAAGTGATCCTCGAGCGCCTCGACGGAAATCGCGCACGGCACGCGCGCGCCGTCGACCAGCGCGGGAAACACCACGGTGAGATTGGCGTCGCGCCAGACTGGCGCGTCGCCGGGGAATCGGATATCCATAAGCGGCCCCGCTCGACGATTTTGCAGAAGAAAACCCGCTCCGGCGGAAAACGGAAGAGCGCTTCATGTTACTCGCGGCGCTGCGGATTCGACATCTACGTGCACCGCGCGCGTGCGAAAATCGCCAACAATCCGTGGTGAGGGCGCGCTTTGCCGCTCGCACCCTTTCACTTTCGCAAGCACGCAAACCGACAAGCAGACACGACATGGCACCGCATCTGAACGGCCGATACTTCGTGGACGACCACGAGATACCCGAACCGCAGGCGGCGAACCGCTGGTTCAGCTACGCACAGCAGCACGGCATCGACGTGGCGCGCGCGATCAGCGTCTGGGAGGACGCCGCCACGCTCGACGGCGAGACGAGCCGCGCGACCGTGGCGGGATGTGGCATTCGCATCGTGCCGCCCGAGGTCTGAGCGGCGCGTGGCATGGCGATCAGTGCGCCTGCATCTTCGAAAACAGATTGAGCACGAGCACGCCGGCCACGATCAGACCGAGACCGAGCAGCGCGGGCAGATCGGGCACCTGCTTGAAGAACAGCATCGCGACGAGCGTGATCAGCACGATGCCGACGCCGGACCACACCGCATAGACGATGCCCACGGGCAGGCTCTTGAGCGTCAGCGAGAGACAGTAGAACGACACGCCATAGCCCACCACCACGACCGCCGACGGCACGAGCCGCGAAAAGCCATTCGAGGCGCGCAGCGCGGACGTGGCGATGACTTCGGCGACGATGGCGATGGCGAGCAGGACCCAGGGAGAGGAGCGCATCGCGTCAGACCCTGGCGAGCGCGAGCTGGCTGTAGTCCGCCCCAAGCTGCGCGCACAGCGCCTCGACGACGAGTTCGTGGTCCTTGCGCTGCGGCAGCCCCGAGACAGTGACCGAGCCGATCACGCCCACGCCGTCGACGGTGAGCGGAAACGCGCCGCCGTGCGTCGCGTATTCGGAAAGCGGCAGACCGTGTTTCTCGGCGAGCGTCGTGCCCGCCTGCTGCATGCGCAGGCCGATCGCGTACGAGCTGCGACGGAAGTGATCGACGACGCGCGACTTGCGGCGCACCCAGTCGGCGTTGTCGGGCGAGGTGCCGGCGAGCGCGCAGAAAAACAGCGTGTGGCCGAAGGTGCGCACGTCGATGGCGACGGCATGCGAACGCGCCACCGCCAGCTCGCGCAGATGAGCGCCGAGTTGCCAGGCGCGATCGGCGTCGAAGCGGGGAAACACGAGCGCGCGCTCTTGCGCGGTCACCGTTTGCAGATCGTGGGCGATGTCCATATTGGGCGAGTCAGGCTGAGGGAATTGAGCCCTGATTCTAGCCTGGCGGTTTGACGCGCCGGATGTGGCTGAAGGCACCTGGAGTTATCTGAACGCGCCCTTTCGCCGGTCCGCGTCGGTCCGCTCGCGGTCCACTGAAGCAGCGCGCGCAAACTATCTGCAATCGCCCGGAAGGCTTTTCGTTATTTTCTGTTGACAGCTTCAATCTCAGCCCTCATAATAGCTTTCTCTGACGGACGCGGGGTGGAGCAGTCTGGCAGCTCGTCGGGCTCATAACCCGAAGGTCACAGGTTCAAATCCTGTCCCCGCAACCAATCAAACCAAAGGGTTACAGCGTTTTCGCGCGTAACCCTTTTGTCTTTTCTGCCCTCGCGTAACTCGCTGGCGGCAATCCGGCTCAACAGATTCCACCGCTGCGCGACTTGATGAGCAAAAACGGCTACGCCCGCGACCTTGCCGAGCGGGGCGCTTGCCCCTACCGTCGCGAACAGGGTTGAAGCGGGCTGTCACCGCACAAACCCTCTTCAACAGCGCCGCACGATGATGGAAGCGTGGACGGCTCATTTCTGCATTAATGGATAAGGCGGAACGATCTTCGGAGCGCCTACACCGTTGGTCCACCGGCAGAGACGATGAGCGTCGCGCTACACGACGTGCTGCTGCCGTGATGCGCGATGTTGCGGCCGTCGATGGTGCCGAGGCCGCCGCTCGTGATAACGACAAGACCGTGTAGCGGGCAGGTCACCATGTCGCCGACGCGGGCGGCGGGGATGCCGCCGATCGTGACGCATGTTGCGGCGGTTGCGACTGCGCCGCCGTGAGTGGTTGGTGTTCCGAGGGTTGCGGCTGAGGCTGACATAAGCCTTTCCTATTTAAAAGTATCAAACGTCAATTTAGACATTTCGCGCCAATTTTTGGCGAATCACCCTGGAGTCTCTTATAGCAAAGGGCTCCCGAGGCGTCCCCGCCTGGAAGTATTGTCTATATTTCCTGTGGTAGTCCCATCCTACTAAACCGGCACTCAATGTGATTTCACCTAAACGCCGAGATCCATCGCAGGTAACAAATGTTGTTATTTATAAGATATTCGGATTTTGCACATAAGTGCGGCCTCGATAGCAGCATCAATTCTTTTCTCATCCTCTTTTGAGGCATTCGCTCCAGCTCTAACAATCGCATACATCAGCAGAAAAACTAGCATCTCCCCAAAAAGAAAGAGACTTGAACTTGATATTGGATTAAACAACACAGGAATCAGAGTTAGCATAAAAATAACGGAAAAAATAATAAAAATTATTGCACTTGCAATTTTTATAATCTGCGATTTTCTATAAAAACCAGTCAAACGCGTCCCAGCATCATCAGAAATCAGGCTTCCAACAAAAACAGAATGCCATGAATTTAATCTGCTTGAATACATATAGGCCATTTTGACGTGGTTGCCATGCAAAACTCCAAGGACACCTTCTCGCCGAGCGAACCCCACCTGAGAAGAAACAAAAATCGCCTCGATTGCAGATTTTGCCTCATACATTTTCATAGAAGAAAAAAAATCGCGAACCGGACTCTTGTAGAAAAATACATTACCAATCATGGTTAAATTTCTCGCTAGAAAATATTTTTATCCACATCAAAAGATCTTCAATCAATTGAAAGCAGATGCTTATGTATTTATCTATTTTACTTGCAGAATTTTAATGATTCGCCGAATTCCACTTTCAGCGCTGTCCTTCATACACATTGAATATTGCTGAGATGCGATTGCGCCTCCTGCCCAACCGCCCCCGATGCCTCCCGCATCAAGGGACGCGGAACCATGGAAATTTCGCCACAATGTAAGCGGCGATGGTGCTTGCGGCGTCATCGCTTGTGATATAGCTCGAACACGCGACCGCGCTCATCCAGCAGTGCTGGGTTTGCCCCACAGCGGCGTACTGCGCAAATGCACTCCCGCAGGTGGCAACGGGACCGTCCAGGTCTGCGCTGCAAGTTCACGTGCCTGATCGGGACGTAATACAAGCGCATAAGGCATGCGCCTACATTGCCCGACGTAACGCTCGATGCTGTCATCCACCAGATGCCGGATGCTGCAGGCTATCTTTTCCGTCTTCATGAAAATTGCGTCCGTAGCCGCGCACCCAGGCTCAGACAGTTGGGCCGCCGCCAGTAACGACAGGTGTTGCTCCACACGACGTGCTGCTGCCGTGGTGCGCGATCCTGCAGCCATCAATCGTACCGAGGCCACCGCTCGTGATAACAGCAGGGCCACGCATGGGGCACGTCACCATGTCGCCGACACGGGCTGCCGGAATGCCGCCTATCGTGACACAGCGGGCGGCAGTCACCACTGCGCCACCGTGGGTGGTTGATGTTCCGAGTGTTGCGGCTGGCGTTGTCATTTGGTGAACTCCCAAATCGTAAGATACTTATTGCGGGCTAATACGCACATCCTTAAACGTAAAACTAACAATTCCATCTGTTAGATACATAAAAATTTCACCTCCCCTCCGTTCTTTATCCTCTTCGCATAAGCATTACTAATATTGCCCACCCCCTTATTATTCTCTAGTTCGAAAAAATCCACGGTACAATTTAAATCATTAATATTCAAAAATTCTATATAATACTTATCTCGCGAGCGGCGTGAATCACTCGCGTACAACTCCACACGCATACCTACCAGCCCACCACACAGACAATCAATTTCAAACATCTGAAATACACCATCATGCCACTGCAACAACTCTAGATTTTTAGGTTTTTCATATAAAATCGAAGCTAAGGGACGATCACGTTAGCCGGTGAAATTCCCTCGACCGCCCCATTTTCTGCAAGCAAATTTTCACAACCCTCTACAGCTTTTCGATTATAAAAATCACATACCACGAGCCCTCGAAAATCATCATCCACCGAGACGGAATCGCTGACCTGGATATTTCGCTCGCTTACAATTTATTTCACAATCCACTCGCCCTACAAAGAAACATCAGAGGTAGGGATCAAACTCAAACGACGCGCCTGCAGCTGCCAATCTACTGATTTTTCTCGCATCTGTGCTGAAGGCTGGCCTGAATCCATCTTCATCAGAACTGACACTCATAGACAATTCAAGATGAAAATATCCCGACCAATATGGCTAGCACAAAAACCGAAAACACGTCCGCCTTAAAATTAACAGTCATATTGCAATATACGTTTCCGCCAATAAACAGCGCCGATTACGCATCAATAACATTGACATTGATAGTCCGCTATTGTGTATTTTGGGGAGGCAGGCTTAGGTTCAACCAGTCGACCGAAGCGATTCGAATCATTGCACATATCGACACACTTCCTCAGTTTTCCATCGTATGTTTCCCGGTTTGAAGTTGGTCCTAGGGCGGAAATCAAGCAGATAACAATGATAGCCACCGTTAGCAAGAATAGAGGATGTTTAAATAGATGAGTCATATGGAACCCACTCTGTACAGGTGAATTTGCGATGATCTGTCCAACCTTCGGGAACGAAGCTTTGAGTTTGAAAATCCTGATTTCGTTTACACTGCTTACCGGAGTTATCTGTCATCGATAACGGCGAGTCACCAAAATAGCCCTTCGCACAGTACTGCTTGATGATTGGCATACTCCACGGCACGTTAACACCGACCCACTCTCCTGGTAGTTCTGGAGAGGGAAACGCGAGATTAGAGGTATCTCCAAAGATTCCTTCCAACGGTGCGTTTCTTGAGAGAGTTGGCATCGGCGGCGATATATCCGCACGATAGAGATTGCCCATTCCAAGTAGCACGGGACCCAGTGCCTGTAGCCCCAACGGGTCAGTCCAAGTAATGGGGTTTTTGACGTAAGCGTAGGCATTCATCCCGCCTCTCAACCCAATTGGGTCAAGCGATATGAATCTGCCGCTTTGCGGATCGTAATACCGGAAACGGTTGTAGTGCAGACCCGATTCAGCATCGAAATACTGGCCCGGAAAGCGGATCGGGTTATCGATCTCATGCTTCAGATAGCGCCGCGTCTTGCCGTAGGCGCTGA
>NZ_JAAGPN010000157.1:0-18896 GCF_017104805.1 Paraburkholderia sp. Ac-20347
CGCCGCCACCCAGGCGGCCGCTGCGGCGGCGGCTCAGGCGCAGGCCACCCAGGCGGCCGTCGCGACCACCAATCCGGCGGCGTCGGCGGCGGCATCGGCCACGCTCGCGCCGCAGGTGGGCACGAGCGACTGGGAAGACGCGCTCAGCCAGAAGGTCGTGTTCCTCTCGAACGCGCACCAGAGCTCGGCGGAACTCACGCTCAATCCGAAGGATCTCGGCCCGCTGCAAGTCGTGCTGCAGGTCTCCGAGAACCACGCCCACGCGCTCTTCGTCTCGCAGCATCAGCAGGTGCGCGAGGCCGTCGAAGCGGCCCTGCCGAAGCTGCGCGAGCAGATGCAGGAAAACGGCATCGGTCTGGGCAGCGCGAGCGTCAGCGACGGCTTCTCGCGTCAGATGAACCAGCAGGCGCAACAGGACAGCGGCAGCGGCTCGGGCAGCGGTTCGCGCTCGTCGCGTTCGGGCGGCAGCAGCCTCGCCTCCGGCAGCGGCGTCGACGACGCCATCGGCAGCACCACCACGGCGCCGACCACGCGCACCGTCGGCCTGATCGACACCTTCGCCTGATGGCAATCGCCGCCAGGAACGTCTGACGAGGCCTGGCAACAGCGGCCAACGCCTGGCAACGGCGGGCGGCGCGCGCATCGCGCCGCCCGGCCGGTCTCTCTTGCACCGCGCGCCATCGATCGACCCAGATCGCCCCTGATCGGACCCCATCGCGCGCCCTTCTTCGGGCATCGCTCTCCAACGTGACGACAGGGCGCCGCAACACCCGCGATGCCGCGCGCATCGGCGCTTTCCGGCATCCGCGCCGCACCTGCAACAAAACCACGAGATAGCCGGAAATCCCCCGTCTATTCCTCCCTTCGCTGTAAGGCAAAAGCCGGAACAATGCAGGCTGCCGGGATTGATGTCGCACGCGGCGCGCAACTTGCGCGACCGGCGGGCGTTTTCCCGACGGCCCCACACTCGGCCCCAACACCGCACCACCCAGGCTTACGACCGACATGGCGACCACGACCGCAAAAGATCAAGCTGCGCCCCAGGGCGCGAAACCCGGACCGCTCAAGCGGATCCTTCTCATCGTGATCATCGCGATCCTTGCCGCGGGTGCCGCCGGCGCGGGCGTGTGGTTCTTCATGTCGCGTCATCCGGCCGCCGCCACGGCGAGCGCACCGCCGCCGCCGCCCGTGCCGGTCTACTACGCGCTCGAACCGATGACGGTGAACCTGCAGTCCGACGACGGCGACACGCACTATCTGCGCATCGGCCTCACGCTCAAGCTCGACAGCCAGGCGACCCAGGACGCGCTCGTCGCGCACATGCCGGAGATCCGCAGCCGCGTGCTGCTGGCGCTCTCGAACAAGCATGCGTCCGATCTCGCGCCGCTCGACGGCAAGCGCGCGCTCGCCACCGAGCTGGCCGCGCTGATCTCGCAGCCCTCCGACCCGCGCGGCCAGCCCGCCAAGGTCGAAGACGTGCTGTTCACCGAATTCGTCGTGCAGTAACGCCATGCACAGCGCGAAGATATCCGGGAGCCTCGCATCATGAGCATGGGTGGTCACGACGAGTTCATGTCGCAGGAGGAGGTCGATGCCCTCCTCAAGGGCGTCACCGGCGAAGTCGACAGCGACTCCAGCTCGTCCGAAAAGCAGGGCGTGCGGCCCTACAACATCGCGACGCAGGAACGCATCGTGCGCGGCCGGATGCCCGGCCTCGAAATCATCAACGAGCGTTTTGCGCGTCTGTTGCGCGTGGGCATTTTCAACTTCATGCGCCGCACGGCCGAAATCTCGGTCGGTCCCGTGCGCGTGCAGAAGTACAGCGAATTCACGCGCAACCTGCCGATTCCGACGAACCTGAATCTCGTCCACGTGAAGCCGCTGCGCGGCACCTCGCTGTTCGTGTTCGATCCGAACCTCGTGTTCTTCGTGGTCGACAACCTGTTCGGCGGCGACGGCCGCTTCCACACGCGTGTGGAAGGCCGCGACTTCACGCAGACCGAGCAGCGCATCATCGCGCGCCTGCTGAACCTCGTCTTCGAGCACTACACGACGGCGTGGAAGAGCGTGCGCCCGCTGACGTTCGAATACGTGCGCTCGGAAATGCACACGCAGTTCGCCAACGTCGCGACGCCCAACGAGATCGTGATCGTCACGCAGTTCTCGATCGAATTCGGCCCGACGGGCGGCACGCTGCACATCTGCATGCCGTACTCGATGATCGAGCCGATCCGCGACGTGCTCGCCTCGCCGCTGCAGGGCGAAGTGCTCGACGTGGACCGCCGCTGGGTGCGCGTGCTGTCTCAGCAGGTGCAGGCCGCCGAAGTGGAGCTCACCGCGGATCTCGCGCAGGTGCCCATCACGTTCGAGCAGATCCTGAACATGAAGAAGGGCGACGTCCTGCCGGTCAACATTCCCGAGCACATCGTCGCGAAGGTCGACGGCGTGCCGGTGATGGAATGCGGCTACGGAATTTTCAATGGTCAATACGCGTTGCGGGTCCAGAAGATGATCAGCGCAGCCGACACGATGAAGGAAGGTGGATATGAGTGACGTGAACAGCCCGCAAGGCGAAGAGCCCGTGCTCGAAGCGGGTCAGGAAGCCGCGGCCGATGTGCCGGGTTCGGGCGCCGATGAGGCGTCGCTGGACGACTGGGCGGCGGCGATGGCCGAGCAGAACAGCAACGACGCGCCCGCCGCGGCGCCCGCTGCCGTGTTCCAGCCGCTCTCGAAGGTCGACCAGAACTCGACGCGCAACGACATCGACATGATTCTGGACATTCCCGTCCAGATGACCGTCGAACTCGGCCGCACCAAGATCGCCATCCGCAACCTGCTGCAACTCGCGCAAGGTTCGGTGGTGGAGCTCGACGGCCTTGCCGGCGAGCCGATGGACGTGCTCGTGAACGGCTGCCTGATCGCCCAGGGCGAAGTGGTGGTCGTGAACGACAAGTTCGGTATCCGTCTGACCGACATCATCACGCCGTCCGAACGGATCCGGAAGCTGAATCGATGACTCGCGCAGCCGGGCCCGTCACGCGTTTTGCTCACGTCGCTCTCGTGGTTCACGCGCGCAGGACGCTCCACTTCGCGCTCGCGCTGGCCCTCTCGGGCGCAGCGGGCGCGGCAGTCGCGGCGAACGCCGCCGACCTGCAGGCCGTGAACAAGGCGGCGCAGTCCGCTTCGAGCGCTTCGGCGGTCGTCGCGGGCAGCGCGGTGCCGGCGCTCGGTTTCGGCGCGTTGCTGCAAACGGTGTTCGGGCTCGCGCTGGTGATCGCGGTGGTGTTCGGCTGCGCGTGGCTCGCGCGGCGTCTCGGTCTGCAGCACGGTCCGAAAAATGCGCTCGTCAAAACCGTGGGCGGCGCTTCGCTCGGCGGCAAGGAGCGCGTGGCCGTCGTCGAGATCGGCGATACCTGGCTCGTGCTCGGCGCGGCGCCCGGCAGCGTGCGCCTGCTGCACACGATGCCCGCGGGCGAACTGCCCGCCGCCGGCGTGGCCAATGCGGCCGGTGTGACGGCGAGCGGCGACCCCGCCCTGCAAGGCAGCTTCGGACAGCGCTTTCGTGACGCGCTGAAACACGAAGCCGGCAAACGTTTCAAGCGTCACGACGGCGGAGCGCAGTAAATGCACGGCAGTTCCCTTCACGACGCGCACGCGGGCGACGCAAGCCGCGCAAGCGCCTCTTCCACCCCGACTTCGGTGAAATTCTCGCGCGCGGCCCTGCCCGTCGCGCTCGCCTTCGGCGCGGGCGCTCTGGCGCTGCTGCTGCCGCATCTGGCGCACGCGCAGGCCGCCACCGGCCCGCAAGGCCTGCCGGCCTTCACCACGAGCCCCGGCCCCGCCGGCGGAACGACCTATTCGCTGAGCGTGCAGACGATGCTGCTGCTCACGATGCTGACGTTCCTGCCCGCGATGGTGCTGATGATGACGAGCTTCACGCGCATCATCATCGTGCTCTCGCTGCTGCGTCAGGCGCTCGGCACGACCACCACGCCGCCCAACCAGGTGCTGGTGGGACTCGCGCTGTTTCTCACGCTGTTCGTGATGTCGCCCGTGATCGACAAGGCGTACAACGACGGCTACAAGCCCTTCTCCG
The DNA here is from genome assembly GCF_017104805.1 of Paraburkholderia sp. Ac-20347. Taxonomy (NCBI): domain Bacteria; kingdom Pseudomonadati; phylum Pseudomonadota; class Betaproteobacteria; order Burkholderiales; family Burkholderiaceae; genus Paraburkholderia; species Paraburkholderia sp. Ac-20347. The sequence goes on from NZ_JAAGPN010000157.1 coordinate 4,097, forward strand.
CCGGCACGCTGCCGATGGAGGAAGCGGTCTCGCGCGGCGTCGCGCCGTTCAAGACCTTCATGCTGCGCCAGACCCGCGAGACCGATCTCGCGCTCTTCGCGCGCATCGCCCACGCGCCGCCCATGCAGGGCCCCGAAGACGTGCCGCTCACGCTGCTGGTGCCCTCGTTCATCACGAGCGAGCTGAAAACCGGCTTCCAGATCGGCTTCACGGTCTTCATTCCGTTCCTCATCATCGACATGGTGGTGGCGAGCGTGCTGATGTCGATGGGTATGATGATGGTCTCGCCCGCGACGATCTCGCTGCCCTTCAAGCTCATGCTGTTCGTGCTCGTGGACGGCTGGCAACTGTTGATCGGCTCGCTCGCGCAGAGCTTCACCTGAGGACCCCACGATGACGCCCGAAATGGTCATGACGCTCTCGCATCAGGCGATGTACGTCGCCCTGCTGCTGGCCGCGCCGCTCTTGCTCGTCTCGCTCGCCGTGGGTCTCATCGTGAGCCTGTTCCAGGCCGCCACGCAGATCAACGAAAGCACGCTCTCGTTCATCCCTAAGCTCATCGCGATCGCGGTCACGCTGGTGATCGCCGGTCCGTGGATGCTGACCACCATGCTCGACTACATGCATCAGATGTTCACGAGCATTCCGTCGCTCGCGGGCTGAGGCGCGCCCAGCCGGGCGCCGCCGCGCATTCCTCACGATGTTCACCGTCACCTACGCGCAGCTCAATGGCTGGCTCACCGCGTTTCTCTGGCCGTTCACGCGCATTCTCGCGCTGATCGCGGTCGCGCCGATCGTCGGTCACCGCTCGGTGCCGATGCGCGTGAAGATCGGCCTCGGCGCGTTCATCACGCTGATCGTCGCGCCCACGCTCGGCGCGATGCCGCAGACCACGGTGTTTTCGGCCGAAGGCGTGTGGATTCTCGTCAATCAGTTCATGATCGGCATCGCGCTCGGCTTCGTCATGCAGATGGTGTTCGCCGTCGTGACGGCCGCCGGCGACCTGATGGGTCTCGGCATGGGTCTGGGCTTCGCCTCGTTCTTCGATCCGCAGGCCAACAGCAGCACGCCCGCGCTGTCGTCGTGGCTCAACATGATGGCGATGCTCGCGTTTCTCGCCTTCGACGGCCATCTGCAGATGATCGCCGCGCTCATGCAGACCTTCACCAGCGTGCCGATCTCGGCCAACGTGCTCTCCGCGAACGGCTACCGGCTGCTCGCGAACTGGGGCGCGACGGTGTTCAACGCGGGCCTGCTGCTCTCGCTGCCCGTGGTGGTGGCGCTGCTCATCACCAATCTGTCGCTCGGCATTCTCAACCGCGCCGCGCCGCAGATCGGTATCTTCCAGATCGGCTTCGCGATCACCATGCTCGTCGGCATGCTGCTGATCATGGCGATGACGCCGAACCTGATTCCCTATTTCGCGCGCCTGATCGACGGCGGTCTGGAGCAGATGGGCCGCGTGGCGGCCGCGCTCAAGCCGGTGCCGTAGTTTTCGCCGCGGCGCTGTTCCGCAGGTATCGAATATAGAAAAACGGCGGTGCGCTTCTCGCGCACCGCCGTTTTTTACATCGAACAACCCGAAGGTCTTACGGGTTGATGTACTGGAACAGCGAGAGATTCTGCGTGGCCGCGAAGCTCTTCTGCGAAGCCGACAGCGCGTTCGAGATCTGCTCGTACTGCGAGATCGCCGCGGTCATGTCGGTGCTCGTCAGGTCGCTGAGGTTCGACGTCGTCTGCAGCGAGTTCGTCGACGTAACGGCCTGCAGCGCCTTCACTTCCTGCTCGCGGCCGCCGACCGAAGCCTGCGTCGTGATGACGTTCGACAGCGAGTTGCCGACCGAGGTCAGCGCGGTCGTCAGCGCGTTCGTCAGCGAGGCCTTCGCGGCGACGTCGCCCGTGACCGGCGTTTGCAGCGCGGCGATGGCGGCATCGATGCTCGCGAACATGTCGCTGTTCTGCGAGTCCGTTGCGGGCGTGATCGAGAAGTTGTCGCCGCTCGCGGGCGTGCCCGTGATCGTCACGTTCATGCCGGTACCGAGGCTGATCGCCTGGCCGTCCGTGTAAGGCTGATTCGACGACAGCGCCGTGGCCGGCGACGTCGAGTTGTCCAGTACCGAATAGGTGAGCGAGCCGCTCGCGTCGCTGAACTCGATCGACAGATTGTGATTGTTGGTCGCCTGCGTGGTGTCCGTCACCGTCACGCCGCCGATCACGCCCGTGCCCGTGTTCGCCGAGTTGCCGCGCGGCACGGCCGACGAGCCGACCGCCGACACGCTCTGGAACACCGACGAACCCGTGTCGCTGATCGCGATCGTGCGCGAACCGGCCACCTGGATCGTGCGCTGGCCGCTGTCGCCGTTGTAGACCACGCCGCCGCCGCTCTTGTTCGCGAACACGGCCGTCGTGCTCTGGAAGCCGGAGAACAGGTAGTTGCCCTGACCGTCCGTGGTGTTGGCGAGCGTGAGCAGCTGGTTGCGTTCGCCTTGCAGCTGCTGCGCGAGCGCCTGGCGGTCGGAGTCGTTGAGACCGCCGTTCACCGCCGACTGCAGTTGCTGGTTGATGCTTTGCAGCGTGGTCGTCACGCTCGACAGCGTCGAGTCTTCGAGCTGCAGCGACGAGAGCGCGGCGGTCTGGTTCGACGCGTACTGCGTGAGCGTCGCGCCGGTCGCCGAGAGCTGCACGGCTTGCGCCGCGCCGAGCGGATTGTCGGCCGGGTTCGCAATGGCGACGCCGGTCGAAATCTGCTGCTGCACGTTGAGCAACTGGGACTGCTGGTTCTCCATCGTCGCCACGCTGGAGCTGTAGATCTGGGAAGTCGCGATACGCATGGTTCAGCGCCTCACTGGAAAATGCCGATCAGGGTCTGGAACAGCGACGCCGCCGTCTGGATCACCTTGCTGTTGGCCTGATAGAGCTGCTGGTACTGCAGCAGGTTCGCTGCTTCTTCGTCGAGGTTCACGCCCTGCACCGACTGCTGCTGCGAGGTGAGCTGCGTGACGAGCGAGGTCTGCGAGGTGCTCGACGCCTTCAACTGGCTCGCCGTGTTGCCGATCGAGTTCACGTAGTTCGAGTACGCGTTGGTGAGCGTCTGCGAATTGCTGAACGCCGTGCCCGAGGTCAGGTTCGCCATCGCCAGCGCGTTGCGGCCGTCCTGCGCCGCGCCGGAATTCTGCGCGATGGTGAAGGTGTCGCCGTTCGCGGGCGCGCCCGTGAGCGTGAAGCTCACGTTGTTCATGTCGCCCGTCGTCCCCGACGAAATCGCGATGGTCGCGCCCGTGGTCGAGTCGTACGGAATCGTGGTCGTGCCGGCCGCGTCGATCGTGTAGGTCGTCGGCGTGCTGGAGCCGGGCACCGTCACGGTGACCGTCGAGTTCGGCGAGAAGCCCGAGAGCGTGCCCAGCGTCGAATCGTAGGTGAGCGTGGTCGGCGTCGAGGCGATCGTGTAGCCCGAAGTCACCGCACCCTGCGTCACCACTGCCGTGCCGGTGTTCGTGGTCGGCGCCGACACCAGCACGGGCGAAGCCGCCGCGATCGCCGAGGGATCGCTCGTCGCCACCGAGAAGGTGTCGAGTGCGCCCGCCGTCGGCTGGATCGAGAACGAGTCGCCGTCGGCCATCGTGCCCGTGGTCGTGACCGACAGGCCGCCGCCCGTGAGCGGGTTCGTCGTGCTCGGCTGCGTGGTCTGCGAACCGACGACCGTGTTGGTCGTGGTGTCGGTCAGCGTCCAGGTGCCGCTCGAATACGAGACCGCGAAGTTGTCGGTCGGCGGGCTCACGGCGTTCGTGAGCGAGGCCGCCACCGTGGCGTTGCCCGTGTTGTTCAGATTGCCCGTGACGACCGGCGCGCCGACCGTGAACAGGTCGCCGCCCGCCGAGCCGCCCTGCGTGAGGCCCAGCGCGTTCTGCGCGTTGACCTGCGCGGCGAAGCTGGTCGCGATCGCGCCAAGCTGCGCTTCGGCCGGATCGAGCGTGCCCTGCACGAACGACACGAGGCCACCCACCGTGCCGCCTTGCAGCGCGGCGCTGGTCAGCGGCTGCGCGGCGGTGGTCGAGCCCGGCAGACCTTGCCAGGCCACCGTCATTTCGGTCGGATTGGTGCTCGACGGCTGTGTCGTCAGGTTGTAGTTCTGGCCGCTCACCACGAGCGGCTGGCCGTTGCCGAGGAACAGGCTGTAGCCGCTGCTGTTCTGCACGACCTGCACGCCCACGAGCTGCGACAGATTCGACACCGCGAGGTCGCGCTGGTCGAGCAGCTGGTTCGGCTGCTGGCCCGACGCGCTCGCCGTGGCGATCTGCGTGTTGAGCTGCGCGATCTGCTGCGTGTACGTGTTGATCTGCGAAACGGCGTTCGAAAGCTGCGTGTTCACGCTCTGGCGCAGCGAGTCGTACTGCTGGCCGGCCGCGTTGATCTGGTCGGCGAGCGACTGCGCGTCGGAGAGCGCGGTCTGGCGCGTCGCCGTGCTGTCCGGCGAGTTCGACACGTTCTGCAGACCCGAGAAGAACGCCGTGATCGACGATGCGATGCCCGACGTCGGGCTGCCCACGAGGTTCGACAGCTGGGTCGCGAGCGTGTACGACGCCGTCAGCGCGCTGTTGGTCGACTGCGCGTTGTTCAGCGACGTCGTGATGTACTGGCTATAGGCGCGCTGCACCGTGGCCGTGTTGACGCCGGCGCCGATGTAGCCGCTGCCCGAATTTTGCCCGTTCGCCTCGGTAAACACCGCGTTTTCCACGTTGTAACCCGCGGTAGACGAATTGCTGATGTTCTCGCCAGCAGTGGCGATACCGATCTGGGCCGCCTGCAAGCCGCTCAGGCCGATCGAGAAAATGTTGGACATGCATGATCCTCGTGAACGGCCGTCGAGACGTTGATCGCTCGGGCCGCGTGGGTGAACCCCTTTTATAACGGCAGCGCGAGGCGAAAATTAAGCGTAAGGATCGGGAATTTCGTGCAGAAAACGTTTGCCCGGAACGCGGGCGAAACGCGCGCGGGCAGGACGATGCGCGGGGCATGCGCGGCGACGATCGCGGCATGTGGCAACGTGCTGCAAGGCGCGGCATCGAGCAGCAACGTCCTGCAGTCCGAAACGACTGGCGCGAAGCGGCTTGCCGTGGCTCGCCACGTCTGACACTGGCGCTTTTCAGGCGCTCTTTCAGGCCTGTTCGCGGCCCGTTTTAACGGTGTATCCCGATACTGCCGCCGCCTTGCTGCGGCGATACGGACACGGCGCGCGGGAAAGCTCCGGCGCGCCGTGGACGCATCAGGCGCGCTGGAACGCGCGCCGCTTCATTTCGAGCTGCGTGATATAGCGCTGCAGGCTGTTTTCCGACGCACCGGGCAGCGCGTCGAAGCGGAAGCCCAGGTGATAGCGGCGGTCGCCGTTCGGCAGGTCGATGAAGCGCAGCACGGCCAGCGCCAGATCGACGCGCAGCGTGCCGTGCGAGCGCAGATCGAGCTCCACGTCGCGGATCGTGAGTCCCATCTGGAACTCGGCCGCGCGCGGGTCGGTCGTGCGCAGACCGATGCCGCCGAGCGACAGATCGTGCACTTCGAACTGGAAGCGCAGACCGTCCGCGGGCAGCGCGCCGCGGCACAGGCACGGCTCGAGCACCGGCGTATCGACGCGGAAATACTCGCGCCGCTGCACGTAGAACAGCACGTCGGGGAAACCGGCGACGAACGCCGGACGCCCTTCGAATGTGGTCTCGCGCGGTGCGCCCGTGGAAAACTCCACGCGCACGCCGTCGGGCGAAGCGTGGAACTGACATTCCTGCGCCGCCAGCACTTCGCTGTTCTGCTCGGGCAACGCGCCCCAGTCGAACGTGAAGGTACGCTCGCGCGTGTCGACGTCGAGAATGCGCGTGACCAGTTGGCCGCCGCGATATTGCAAGGTGAGGAAATCGCCCCGGTTGGCGAGGTTGCGCAACTGCACCCCGACTTCCAGCGGATTGCGCCGGCCAAAGTCGGTGACTTCGCCCTCGGAGGCTTCCTGTTGATTCGACTGAACGGTATTCATCGGCCTGCCGGAATTTCGTGGAGATGCCGGCGCGCGTCGGAGAGCCCGTCGTGCGCCGTCCGGGCGGTTCTGCCGCCCCTGAATCTTTTCGATCTCGCCTGCATTAGCGGCAGACGAACGAGGAAATTTAGGGGGCGCCCACAAAAAAACTGTGTTGCGGCGCACAGTTCGGCGCAATCGGCGCGCGGATCGTCGCTCAACGCGCGCGCATTGTGCAGCGATCGTCGGCGAGGGAACGTTTGCATGACGCTAACGCGCGTTATGCGATCGCAGCCGGACGAGCGTGCGAAAAAACCGTGGAATCCGATGAAAACGGCCGCGCGGAGTGTACGAGAAGCGCGGCCGGTCAAGACAGTGCGGGACGGTGACGCGGCCCGCGCGCGTGAAAATCAGGAGGCTGAATCGCCGCCGGATCGACGCCGATCAGACCATCTGCTGCATGATCGACAGCAGCTTCTTCGCGTAGTGCGGATCGGTCGCGTAACCGGCGCGCTGCATGCCGTGCGCGAAGCTCTCGGCGCTGTGCGAGCCGTTGATCACCGAGGCGTAGCGCGGATTGTTCTTGAGCATGCTCGCGTAGTCGGTCATCGCCTCTTCGTACGAATCGTAGGCGCGGAACTTCTCCGCCACGCGCTGCGGCTTGCCGTGCACGTATTCGGTCGTCATGGTCGTGACGGTCTTGCCGGTCCAGTCCTTGGTCGCCTTGATGCCGAACACGTTGTGGCTCGTGCTGCCGTCCGCCTTCATGATCTCGCGCTTGCCCCAGCCCGACTCCAGCGCCGCCTGGCCGACGATGAAGCGCGCCGGAATGCCGGTCGTCGCGCTCGCCTGCTGCGCGCCGGTGGCGAGCTTGTTGACGAAGGCGTCGACCTTGTCGTCGCCGTTGCCGCGCACGGCCGGCGTGAGCGCGCTGTTCGCGTCCCAGCCCTGGCCCTTGCCGAGCGCGCCATTGGCGGCGGCGTTGCCGTAGGCGCGGCCGAGCGCGTTGAGCATCGCGAGGTTGCCTTCGCTGCCGCTGCCGCCCGAACCCGAAAGGCCCTGCATCGCACCGGCGATGCCGCCCGCGCCGCCCGAACCGCTCGCGCCATCCATGCCGCCCTGGCCGCCCATGCTGCGCATGAGCTGCTTGATCATCGCGTTTGCGACGCCGACGCCCTTGTTCGACATCTGCTGCGCGAGCTGCTGATCCATCATCGAGGTGAACTGCGCGCCGTCCTTCGAGTCGAGCGGACCGTCGTCGGGTGTCGCATCGCGCATGCTCTTGAGCATCATCTGCGTGAAGACGGCGTCGAACTGCTTCGCGGCGGCCTTCACGCCCTGCTGCGGCGAGGCGTTGGCGGCGGCGCGCATGGCGTCGAAGCCCTGCACGTCCAGCGCGAAGCGATTGGTCAGGTCGAGGCCGCTGTTACCGCTGCTGCCGCCGATATTCGAGTTATCCATTCTTCACGTCCTTAGATAATTTCGAGGTCGGCACGCAAAGCGCCCGCCGCCTTCATCGCCTGCAGGATCGACATCAGATCCGCCGGCGTTGCGCCAAGCGCGTTGAGCGCCTTCACGACTTCCGCGAGATTCGCGCCCGCCGTGACCAGTTTGAGCGAGCCATTATCCTGCTTGAGCTGGATCTGCGACTGCCGCGCCGCCACGGTCTGCCCGTTCGACAGCGCACCCGGCTGGCTCACGGCCGTCTGCGTGTTGACGACCACCGAGAGATTGCCGTGCGCGACCGCACAGCTTTCGAGCGTGACCATCTGGTTCATCACGATCGAGCCGGTCCGCGCGTTGAGAATCACCTTCGCCGCCGGTTGCGCCGGGCGCACGTCGAGATTCTGGATCTGCGCGATGAAACCCACCTGCGAGGCCGGATCGCTCGGACCGCGCACCTGGATCGTGCGGCCGTCGACTGCCGCCGCCGTGCCGTCGCCGAACAGGTTGTTGACCGCCGCCACGATGCGCTGCGTCGTGTCGTAGTCCATGTCGTTGACTTCCATCTGCAGGATGCCGCCCTGCTGCGCGACCGGCGAAGGCACGGCGCGTTCGACCGTCGCGCCCGCCGAGATGCGGCCGGCCGCGAGCTGGTTCACCTGCACGCGGCTGCCGTTGGCCGACGCGCCCGCGCCGCCCACCGCCACGTTGCCCTGCGCGAGCGCGTAGACCTGGCCGTCCGCGCCCTTGAGCGGCGTGAGCAGCAGCGTGCCGCCGCGAATGCTCTTGGCGTTCGCGAGCGACGACACCGTCACGTCGATCTGCTCGCCGGGACGCGCGAACGGCGGCAGCGTCGCCGTGACGATCACCGCCGCCACGTTCTTGAGCTGCATGTTGTTCAGCGTCTGCGAGGAGCCCGACGAGCTGGACGTGTTGTTGATCGAGATGCCGAGGTTCGCGAGCATGTTCGCGAGCGTCTGCGTCGTGAACGGCGCCTGCGTCGTCTGGTCGCCCGTGCCGTCGAGACCCACCACGAGGCCATAGCCGATCAGCGGGTTGTCGCGCACGCCAGCGAAGGTCACGAGATCCTTCACGCGTTCGGCGCGCGCGGGCGTGGCGTACGCGAGCAGCGCACCGCACGCGAACACGAAACCGGCCGCGACGCCGAAAGCGGCGAGCAGGTCTTTCACGCGCGAGCGGCGCGTGCGCTGGAAACGGATCTTCACCATGGTGCGAGATTCAGGAAAAAGCGTTGCAGCCAGCCCATCGTCTCGGCTTCGTCGATCACGCCCTTCGCGGAGTATTCGATCTTCGCGTCGGCGACGTCGGTCGAGAGCACGGAGTTGTCTCCGGCAACAGTGTTCGGATTCACGACGCCCGAGAAGCGCACGTACTCATTGCCCTGGTTGATGAGCATCTGCTTTTCGCCCGACACCACCAGGTTGCCGTTGGGCAGCACGTTCGTCACCGTCACGGTGATCACGCCCGTGAACGTGTTGGACGCGTTCGCGCCGCCGGTCGCGTCGAACTGGTTCGCACCCGTCGCCGAGAGATTCGCGCGCGAGAAGAAGCCCGGCGCGAAGCCCGCGGTCGGCGTGCTGAAGGCCGTGCTGCCGCCGCGCTTGGTGTTGGCGCCCGACGACTTCGTCGCGTTGATGTTTTCGGAAATGACGATGGTGAGGATGTCGCCGGTGTTGCGCGGACGCTGATCCTCGAACAACGGACGGCCCACGTAGCCCGGGTTGTAGATCGAACCCGGCGAGCTGTTGAGCGGCGGCGCCGGCGGCAAGGCCGTCATCGGCTGCTGCACGATCGGCTGCCGGTTGGGGATATAGGCGCAGCCCGCCAGCGCAGCGAGCGCGGCCGCCGCCACGGCGACACGCATCGCCTGACGCCGCGCGCTGGCGCGAAAGTTGAATTGAACGGACTGGCCCATGCTCCTCACCACTTCGATTCCGAATTACTGTTGCTACCGGTTTCCTGAACGCTACGCCGCGGTCATCAGACCTGCATCTGGCTCAGCGTCTGCAGCATCTGGTCGGACGTCGTGACCGCCTTGCTGTTGATTTCGTACGCGCGCTGCGTCTCGATCATGTTCACGAGTTCCTGCACCACGTTCACGTTCGACGATTCCACGTAGCCCTGATTGAGCGAGCCCGAGCCGTTCAGGCCCGGCGTGGTGACCGTCGGCGCGCCCGACGAAGCCGTTTCCGACGCGAGGTTCTGGCCGTTCGACTGCAGGCCGGTCGGGTTGATGAACATGGCGAGCTGCAGCGAGCCGATGGTCGTCGCGTTCGCCGAGCCCGGCGTCGTGATCGTCACCACGCCGTCGCTGCCGATGGTCAGCGAGGTGGCGTTGGCCGGCACCGTGATCGCCGGGATCACCTGGTAGCCGCTCGACGTCACGAGCTGGCCCTGCGAGTTGGTCTGGAACGAGCCGTCGCGCGTGTACTGCGTCGTGCCGTCGGGCATCTGCACCTGGAAGAAGCCCGCGCCGTTAATCGCCACGTCCTTCGAGTTGCCGGTCTGCTGCAGGTTGCCCTGCGTGTAGAGACGCTCGGTCGCGACCTGCTGCACGCCGGTGCCGACCTGGCTGCCCGAGGGCAGTTCGGTGGTCTGCGTGGAGTTCGCGCCCGGCTGACGCAGCGTCTGGTACATGAGGTCCTCGAACACCGCGCGCGAGCCCTTGAAGCCATTGGTGCTCACGTTCGCGAGGTTATTCGAGATCACGTCCATCTGCGCCTGCTGGGCGTTCATGCCGGTGGCGGCGATGTAGAGCGATCGGTTCACGGTGTATTTCTCCCGGCGCGGCGTCTGCGGTAGAGCCTGCGGCCTTTAAATGTCTTAGCTGAAGTTGAGCAGCTGGTTCGCCGACTGCTCGTTCTGGTCGGCGTTCTGCAAGAGCTTCGTCTGCATCTGGAACTGCCGGGCGTTGGTGATCATCGAGACCATCGCGGCCACCGGATTGACGTTGCTGCCTTCGAGCGATTCCGTCGCGACCTGGACCGACTGGTCCGCGTCGGCCGGATTGCCGTCGCCGGTGTGAAACAGGCCGTCGTCGCCGCGCGTGAGCGCGCCGGCGGGCGGGTTCACGAACTTGATCTGGTCGATCATGGCGATGGCGCTCGCCGGGCTGCCCGGCGCGATCGCCGAAACCGTGCCGTCCGAGCCGATCGTGACCGCCGAACCGGGCGGCACCGCGATCGGGCCGCCGCCGCCGATCACCTGCAGGTTGTTGGCCGTGACGAGCTGGCCGTTTTCGTCGACGTGCAGGTTGCCGGCGCGCGTGTACGCTTCATTGCCGTCGGCGGTCTGCACGGCGATGAAGCCGTTGCCCTGCACCGCGATATCGAGCGGATTGCCGGTGCGCGAGATCGCACCGGGCGTCATGTCGGAGCCAGGCGTCGCCGAGAGCACGAAGGTGCGCGTGGTCGAGTCGTTGACGGTCGAGCCGTCGCCGAACGACATCGGCACGGAGCGGAAATTCGCGAGCTGCGCGCGAAAGCCCGTGGTCGAGACGTTCGCCAGGTTGTTCGCGACGACGGCTTGCTGCTCGAGCGCCTGGCTCGCGCCCGTCATCGCGGTATAGATCAGTCGGTCCATGATGTGCCCGGTGCGTTAATGGCGTGGCGCGCTTACATCTGCAGCAGCGTCTGGTCGACGGTCTGCTGCGTCTTGATGGTCTGTGCGTTCGCCTGATAGTTGCGCTGCGCCGTGATCAGGTCGACGAGCTGGTTCGTCAGGTCGACGTTCGACGACTCCACCGCGCCGCCCGTGAGCGTGCCGTGGTTCGTGCTGCCCGGCACGGACACCTGTGCGACGCCCGAAGCCGAGGTCGCGGCGAACTGGTTGCCGCCGAGGTTCTGCAGGCCGTTCGGGTTGTTGAAGTTGGCGAGCACGATCTGGCCGAGCGTCATCGTCTGGCCGTTCGAGTAGTTGCCCGTGATGGTGCCGTCGGCGCCGATCGAGAAGTTCGACAGCGTGCCGCTCGGGTAACCGTTCTGGTCCAGGTTGTTCACGCCGTTGGCGCTGCCGTACTGCGTCGAGCCGGTGACGTCGAGCGTGATCTTCTGGTTGGTCGCCGAGCCGTCGGTCGGGTTGACCGTCAGCGAGAGCTGGCCCAGCGTGGTCGCGACGCCCGCGGCGTCGGTCGTGCCGGTCAGGTTGCCCGACGAGTCGTACGTCATCGAGCCGATCTTCGTGGCGTTGCCCGTGGTGCCCGCGTAGACGTCCCACTGGCCGCTCGTCGCGTCCTTCACGAAGTACATGTTGACCTGCTGCTTGCCGCCGAGCGAGTCGTACGCCGTGACCGAGGTCGAGTAGTTGTACGTGTTCGAGTCGGTTTCCGAGAACGGCGTCGCGGTCGGCTCGGTCGATTGCGCGTTCAGGTTGACCTGCGCGGTGATGCTGCTCGTCGTGACCGGCGCGATGTTGGTCGTCGGCACCTGGATCGGCACCGTTTGCGCGGTGTTGACGACGCCGGTGCTGTCGGCTGCGTAGCCCATCAGGTCGTTGCCGGCCGCGTCGGTGATGTAACCGCTCTTGTTGAGCTGGAACACGCCGTTACGCGAGTACGTGATCGTGCCGTTGTTCGACATCTGGAAGAAGCCGTTGCCGTTGATGGCGACGTCGAGCGCCTGGCCGGTCGTGGTGATCGTGCCCTGCGAGAAGTTCTGCTGCACTTCGGAGAGCGCCGCGCCCAGACCGATCTGCGTGTTGACCGAGGTCGCGATGGTGTTCGCGTAGACGTCGGCGAACTGCGCCGTGCTCTGCTTGAAGCCGACGGTGTTGGCGTTGGCGATGTTGTTGCCGATCACGTCGAGATCGTTCGACGAAGCGGCGAGTCCGCTCAAACCTTGCTGGTAGCCCATGAGTTTCTACTCCGCGATGTCGATTAGAGAATGCCGGCCACGCTCGAGAGCGCGACCGTCTTGCCGTTGGCGAGCGACAGGCTCGCGGTGCCATCCGTCTGCTGGATGACGGCCTGCACCTTGCTCGCGACGAGCGCGGTGGCGGTGGCCGCCTGACCGTTGATGGTGGCGCTGGCGCTGACCGTGTAGTCGCCGTCCGCGACCGTGGCGCCCGAGGCGTCCGTGCCGTTCCAGGTGATCGGCACGGTGCCGGCCGACTGCGCGCCGAGGTCGAGCGTGTTGACGACCTTGCCCGCGGAGTTGGTGATCGTGAGCTTGACGTCGGACGCCGCCGACGTGAGCTGCACGCCGAGCTGCGGCGCCGAGCCGCTCGATACCGTCGCGGTCGTGCCCGAAGCCAGCACCGTCGAGCCGATCAGCAGCGCGGCCTGGGCGTTCTGGCCCGCCGACAGCTGCGTCGACAGCGACGTCAGCGAGGTGTTCAGGTTCGCGATGCCCGACACGGTGTTGATCTGGGCGAGCTGCGAAGTCATCTGCGAGCTGTCCATCGGATCGGTCGGATCCTGGTTCTTGAGCTGCGCGACGAGCAGTTGCAGGAAAGTGTTTTGCAGATCGCTGCCGCTGGTGCCGCTCGTGCCGCTCGACGAGGACGTCGACGAGCTCGACGACGTGCCGTTCATGGTGTCGAGCAGGCTTTGCGACACGGTGGCGGAGCTGCCGCCGATGGTGGTGCTGCTGGAAGTCAACGCGTTCTCCTCGGATACGCCCGGCTAAACTGGGTAGCGTGTGGTGTGTGGTGTAGTCTCGTGCCGCTTTCGCCGCGGCGTCGGACGCCTGTTTCAGGGGTCTTCTTGCGTACTGTCTCGTGCCGCCTTACGTGCCGATGGTGAGCGTCTTGAGCATCAGCGTCTTCGCGGTGTTCAGCGTCTCGATGTTCGCCTGATACGAGCGCGACGCCGAGATCATGTTCACCATCTCCTGCACCGGGTCCACGTTCGGCATGGTCACGTAGCCGTCCGCGTTGGCGGAGGGGTTATCCGGGTCGTAGGTCTGCTTCATCGGCGTCGGGTCGTCGATCACGCCCGTCACCTTCACGCCGCCCACCTGCTGACCGGACGCGCTGCGCGCGCCGCCGAGCGGGTCGACCGCGAACACGACCTGCTTGGCCTTGTACGGCTGGCCGTCCGGGCCGGTCGTGCTGTCCGCGTTGGCGAGGTTGGACGCCGTCACGTTCAGGCGCTGCGACTCCGCCGACATGGCGGACCCGGCAACGCTGAAGATATTCATCAGGGATGGCATGGTTTCGGTGACCTCACAAAATGCTGCTGTGTGTTCTTGCGTAGCGTGCGGCGGTCGGCTTACGAGCCCGACTGGATCGCCGAGAGCATCGTCTTGATCTGGCTCGAGAGCACGGTCATGCCCGACTCGAAGTGCAGCGCGTTGTCCGCGAACTGCACGCGTTCGGTGTCGAGGTCGACCGTGTTGCCGTCGAGCGCGGGCTGCGTCGGGTTGCGGTACATCACCGGGCTCGAATACGCCTCGGTCGGGCCGCCCGTCGCGATGAGCTTCGCGTTGCCGGGCATGTGACCGGCTTCCGTCGAGGCCATCGACATGCCGCTCGTCACGCCCGCGGGTTGCGCCATCACGAGCGGCTGGAAGTTGCCTGCCGCGCCGCCGGCCGACGAACCCGCTCCAGCCTGGCGCAGCGCGCCGGCGAGAGAGGACGAGAAGTCGACGTCGCGCGCCTGGTAGCCAGGCGTGTCGGCGTTCGCGATGTTCGACGAGATCAGCGCCTGGCGCGTCGCGCGCACATCGAGCGCTTCGCGTCCAAAGGCGAATTCGGCATCGAGTTTGTCCAGCATCGGGCGTTCTCCGTTACACGAAATGAAAGGCTGCGTTGGCGCATGCAGTGCGCATCCAACCGGTGGATCGGCCGCGCAGGCCTTTTCGCATGGAGAGGAATAGTAGGCGGGCAACGCAAGAACCAATCGGACGAATAGCCGGTAAAGCCCCCCTCTATTCGACGTTAGCGAGCGGGGGCCGACGCCTAGAATGCGATGCGTGTCAATGCAATAGAGGGAGAACGACGATGCCGCAGACTGCCAACCCGAACGCGCGACGCGCGACGGCGCACCGGCTCGCGGCCGTCACGGCGGCATGGTTCGGCGTGCTGGGCTTCGTTTCGGCGGCGCAGGCGCAAAGCGATGCGTCGGGCGCGTCCAGCCAGCAGATCTACATCGCGGGCCCTGGCGACCGCGCCGGTTCGGACGCCGCGAAGATGACCGCGATGCTCGCGCAGCCCGCGAAGGCCGCCGATCCCGCCGCCAACGCGAAGGCGTACGCCGATCGCGCGGCGCTGCTCACGCACAACAACGCCGAATCGCGCGCCGAAGCCGAAGCGCAACAGCCCGGCATGATCACGATCCCCGGCGCGGGCGAGCGCGGCAACGCCGCCGCCCAGAACGACGCGCCCAGCATCGTGACGGTC
>NZ_JAAGPN010000014.1:0-68238 GCF_017104805.1 Paraburkholderia sp. Ac-20347
CCAGCAAACCCGGCTGCCGCGGCTGCTGCTGCGGCCGCCGCCGCCCGACCGCGCACCGCAGGGCCGGGGCGCCGGACCAGCTAGCGCGTAACGCGCGGCGTCCTCGCTCCCGCACCTGCATCCGTTCCGGCGCGATCGCGGCTTGATCACGGCTTGATCACGGCGCCTCGCTGAACGTCGCTGAACCCCGCCGCGCCCAGCAAAGCTGGCCCGTTCCCTTTAAAATTGACCTGATCTGAACCGCGCAACCCGCCGCCTTGCAGCATTCGCGCCGGACGCGCCGCATCACGAAGACATCATGGATATCGACCAGTACATGACCGACCTCGGCCGCCGCGCACGCAAGGCATCGCGCGCGATGGCGCGTGCCTCGACGGCCGCGAAGAACGCCGCGCTCGAAGCGGTGGCCCAGGCCATCGAGCGCGACGTGCAGCAACTGAAGGACGCTAACGCCCGCGACCTCGCGCGCGCGAAAGAGAAGGGCCACGACGCGGCCTTCATCGACCGCCTCACGCTGTCCGACAAAGCGATCGGCACGATGGTCGAAGGGCTGCGCCAGGTCGCGGCGCTGTCTGACCCGATCGGCGAGATCAGCAACATGAAGTTTCGCCCGAGCGGCATCCAGGTCGGCCAGATGCGCGTGCCGCTCGGCGTGATCGGCATCATCTACGAATCGCGTCCGAACGTGACCATCGACGCCGCGGCGCTGTGCCTGAAATCGGGCAACGCCACGATCCTGCGCGGCGGCTCCGAGGCGCTCGAATGCAACACGGCGCTCGCGAAGCTGATCGGCGAAGGGCTGTCGGCGTCGGGGCTGCCGCAAGACGCGGTGCAGGTCGTGGAAACGGCCGATCGCGCGGCGGTGGGCAAGCTCATCACCATGACGGAGTTCGTCGACGTGATCGTGCCGCGCGGCGGCAAGAGCCTGATCGAGCGCCTCATCGCCGAAGCGCGCGTGCCGATGATCAAGCACCTCGACGGCATCTGCCACGTCTATGTGGACGACCGCGCCGATCTCGCGAAGGCGCTCACCGTGTGCGACAACGCGAAGACGCATCGCTACGGCACCTGCAACACGATGGAAACGTTGCTGGTCGCGCGCGGCATCGCGCACGACGTGCTGCCGCCGCTGGGCCGTCTCTATCGCGACAAGGACGTCGAGCTGCGCGTGGACGCCGCGGCGCGTGCGATCCTCGCGGACGCCAACATCGGCCCGCTCGTGGACGCAACGGAAGAAGACTGGCGCACCGAGTACCTCGCGCCGGTGCTGGCGATCAAGATCGTGGACAACCTCGATCAGGCCGTCGATCACATCAACCTGTACGGCTCGCATCACACCGACGCCATCGTCACCGAAGACCACGACCGCGCGATGCGCTTCCTGCGCGAAGTGGATTCGGCGAGCGTGATGGTGAACGCCTCGACGCGTTTCGCCGACGGTTTCGAGTTCGGTCTGGGCGCGGAAATCGGCATCTCGAACGACAAGCTGCACGCGCGCGGCCCGGTCGGTCTCGAAGGCCTGACGTCGATGAAATACGTGGTGCTCGGCCACGGCGAAGGCCGCCAGTAAAGCGCGGCGCATCCCCAAAAACAACAAGGATTACCGATGCTTTGGGTCAAGACGTTTCATATCGTGCTGATCGCCTCGTGGTTCGCCGGTCTGTTCTATCTGCCGCGAATCTTCGTCAATCTCGCGATGGAAACGGAGCCCGCCGCCATCAACCGTCTGCTGATCATGGCGCGCAAGCTGTACCGCTTCATGACGCTGATCGCCGTGCCCGCGCTGCTGTGCGGGCTGTGGCTGTGGCTCGTGGTGGGCATCGGGCGGGGCCAGGGCTGGATCCACGCGAAGGTGGGCGTGGTGGTGCTGCTGATCTTCTATCACGCGTATTGCGGGCGCCTCCTCAAGACCTTCGAGCGCGGCGAGAACACGCGATCGGACAAGTGGTATCGCATGTTCAACGAACTGCCCGTGCTGGGCATGCTGGCGGCCGTGGCGCTTGCCGTGATCAAGCCGTTCTGATTTCCCTTCCTCACGTTTTTCCCGCGACGGGCAGCCTCAGATGCTGCCCGTTTCTTTTCTGCGCATGCGCGACGCCGCCACGCGCCAGCCATCTGCGCGCTTCACGAACACGTCGGTGAAGCGGTATTCGACCGCCTTGTAGCCCGACGCGGGCGTATAGCGGTTGATGCCTGTCGCGACGGCAATGTCGCCGAGCACCTGCACGCGTACGTCCTTGAGCACCTGCGAGCCGCCTTGCGGCTGCGCGGCGGCGGCCAGCAGTTCGCGCTTGCTGCGGCGCACGTCGCCCGGAAATACTTCGAAGAACTTATCGTCGAGCAGGTCGTTGAGGACGGGGCGGTCGCCCGTCGATGCGGCTTGCGTCCACTGGTATTCGAGCATCTGAATCTGAAGCGTTTCGGAAATGGGACTGCTCGTGGGCGCGACGGCGCTCGCGAGGGCGGCAACCGACAGCGTGAGCGTGCCGGCGGCGACGAGAATCTGCATGCGTTTCATGACGTTTCCTGACGTGAGACCGCGAACCGGCGTGGCTCGCGCGAACGGGGAAACGTTGGGAGATGCGGGGGACTGACCAGCGTGAACGCGCGTGCCGTTTGCACGTGAATCGCGGGATCGTGACTGCCTGAGTGGCATCGCGAGGCGTGGACCTCGTTCAGCGTTTCCTCTCAAAACCAGTCTATTTATCTGACAGATTTAGCGAAATAGGACAAATCTCAAAAGCGGATGGCGAGATCCGGGCGTTCTGTTGAATCGGGTGGTGACTGGGCCGAAATTGAGGATGTCAAAAAGCGTTGCACGGTGGCAGGCGAGTATTTTGACCATTTTTCACTGCTGAAATTGCGAGTTGGTGATTGTGGTTCGGTATTTTATTGTTGTCGTTATCCAATTAATAAGAAAATTCTTGTGATGTATTTTGAGGTGAATAAGTAAAGATTTGGTATGGCTATTTTTCGCCGAAATCTTAGCCAGTCGGTGTTTAAGAATTTTCGTATGTTCTGCTTAGTGACGGCTTAATACAGTCGCCAGTGTCATCGCCAGCCAGGGCGTTCCCGTGATCGATGTATCCGGTTCGGGTCTTAAGGCGCGGCGAATTCGACGAGAACCGCTGACATTTCAAGTCAGTGCTTTCTTTGCATGGAAACAGCGTCGCCAGATTACTTCGCGAATCCGGTCGTGATTTCTGCTGTTTGCGTGCAAGGAGTATTCCGCTAGCTATTCCGTCACGAATCAGGGCACGAAATGAACAAGACTTACAGATCAATCTGGAACGAGACCACGGGGACGTGGGTCGCGGTGCAAGAGGACGCGGCGGCGCGCGGCAAGCGTTCCTCGAAGGCCGTGATTGCAGGCGCGAGCGGGATCGTCGGCGTTCTCAATGTCATTGGCGCCATGGGCGGCGCGGCGCTGGCGACGTCCGCGCTCGCAGACACCCTCACCGACAATGCCGCCGCGCGCGTTGTTGCCGTCGGCACCGACTCCGCTGCTTCGCTCGGCAACGCGGCCGTCGCTTACGGCACGGCTTCGAATACCGACGGCGGCCTGGGGCTGCTGCCGAGTGTGGCCGTGGGTAGCACGGCCGACGCCATGCAAGGCGCCTATGCGGCGAGCCTCGGGCAGTTGGCGCCAGTCATCGGTGGTGGCGGCATCCAGATGTTGGCCATGAACAATGCGCCGCTGCTTGGCGCTTCACTGGCCTCCTCGGGCATCGACACGAGCGGTCTGAACACGTCATTCAAGACGGCTGCGTGGTACACGCAGATCAAGGGCATCGCCAATGCGGTCGGCTCGGCCCCTCCAACCGACGCGGCGCGCGTGGTCGGGCTGGGCAGTATCGCCATGGGTTCGAACACGCAATCCGACGGTAACGGCAGCATGGCGTTGGGCACCCAGTCGTACGCAAAGGCGAACGATTCGGTCGCACTGGGTGCGGGCTCTGTCGCGAATCAGGCGAACACCGTATCGGTCGGCAGCGACGGCACGACAACGCATATCGTCTACAACGCGGACGGCGTCGGAAGCACGTTGCCGAGCGTGCAGAATGAGCGCCGCATCGTCAACATGGCGGCGGGCCAGGGCGACACCGACGCCGTGAACGTCGCGCAGCTCAAAGGCATAACGGATGCGCTGGGCGGTGGCGCGACGGTGAACGGCGACGGCTCGATCACGCCGCCCTCCTACACGGCGGGCGGCACGACTTTCCATAACGTCGGCGACACCCTGACGAATATCGACCAGCGCACCACGCAAAACACCACGAATATCACCCAACTGCAAGGTCTCATGGCCGATGCGGTTTCGTACGACGGTCCCAATCACGATGCCGTGTCGCTCGGCACGCCCGGCAAGCCGGTGGCGCTGCACAACGTCGCGCCAGGCGCGTTGTCGGAGTCGAGCACGGACGCTGTGAACGGCTCACAGCTTTTCGCCACGAACACGAACCTGTCCAACCTGGCCGGTACGGTCACGAACATCGCGGGCGACGTGACGAATATGGCAGGCCAGGTCGCCGATGCAGTGAAGTACGACGGTCCGCAGCACACGTCGGTCACCTTGGGCAATCCGGGTACGCCGGTGAAGCTGCAAAACCTGGCGGCGGGTCTGGCGACCACTGACGCCGTCAACGTCGGGCAACTGGCTTCGGCTGGATTCTCGGTCGATGCGTCGTCGGGCGCGGTTCAGAACCAGGCTGTTACCTACAACGCGGGCTCCACGGCATCGGGCTCGCCGACGATCACCCTCGCGCCGGGTGAGGGTAGTAGCCCTTATTTCCGCAACGGCGATCGCGCCGACGGCCATCTGCCGAAGGGCACAGTGATCAGCAACGTGGCCAGCGGCATCCAGGATACGGACGCGGCAAACGTCGGCCAGCTCTGGGACATCGTGAATGGCAGCGCCGCGGGCGCGCTTGCGCCGCAAACCATGATGGCCAAGAGCGCGAACGTCAACCTGCTCGCCAGCTCGAACGGTTCGGGCATCGACACGAGCGGTCTGAACACGTCATTCAAGACGGCTGCGTGGTACACGCAGATCAAGGGCATCGCCAATGCGGTCGGCTCGGCCCCTCCAACCGACGCGGCGCGCGTGGTCGGGCTGGGCAGTATCGCCATGGGTTCGAACACGCAATCCGACGGTATCGCCAGCACCGCGTTGGGCACCCAGTCGTACGCGAAGGCGAACGACTCGGTCGCGCTGGGTGCGGGCTCTGTCGCGAATCAGGCGAACACCGTATCGGTCGGCAGCGATGGCACGACAACGCATATCGTCTACAACGCGGATGGCGTCGGAAGCACGTTGCCGAGCGTGCAGAATGAGCGCCGCATCGTCAACATGGCGGCGGGCCAGGGCGACACCGACGCCGTGAACGTCGCGCAGCTCAAGGGCATAACGAATGTGCTGGGCGGCGGCACGACGGTGAACGGTGACGGCTCGATCGCGGGGCCGGTCTACGTAGTGGGCGGGACGACCTACGGCGACGTGGGGTCGGCAATCGTTGCGGCGGCAGAAAGTGGCGGCACGGCGAATGCCGTGGTCTACGATACGTCCGCACACGACGTGCTCACGCTGGGCGGCGCCAGCTCGTCCGGGCCGGTTCGGTTGAAGAACGTTGCAAACGGCGTGGCGGACGCCGATGCGATCAACGTGGCGCAGTTGAAAGCGGCCGGCCTGGGTTTCGATACGTCGGGCAACGTCACGAATGCGTTCGTCGCCTACGACGACAATACGAAGAACTCGGTTACGTTGGGCGGCAAGAGCGCCGGTTCGCCGGTGGCTCTGCGTAACGTGGCGGCCGGCACCGTGAACGCAGCCAGCTTCGACGCAGTGAACGGATCGCAGCTCTATGGGCTGGCGGCGTCCACGGCCTCTGCGCTGGGCGGTCAGGCGGCAGTCAATCCGAATGGCACGATTTCCGCGCCCAGTTACCAGATTGGCAGTAGCTCATACAGCAACGTGGGCTCGGCGCTCGATGCCGTGGCAGATCTCGCGCGGGGCGGTTCGGCCGATGCTGTGATCTACGACTCGGGCGCTCACGACAAGGTGACGCTGGGTGGCAAGAATGCATCCGCGCCGGTGAAATTGACGAACGTCGCGAACGCCACGCAGTCGGGCGACGCCGTCAACCTCGCGCAACTTCAGGCGATGGGCGGCGAAGTCGACACGTCGGGTAACGTGACGAATGCGTTCGTGGCCTACGACGACACCACGAAGCGTGCTGTCACGCTTGGCGGCAAGGGCAGCAGCGCAGCGGTGGCAATCCACAATGTCGCAAATGGCGTGCAGGACGCGGATGCGATCAACGTGGCGCAGTTGAAGGCGGCCGGCCTGGGTTTCGATACGTCGGGCAATGTGACGAATGCGTTTGTCGCCTACGACGACAATACGAAGAACTCGGTCACGTTGGGCGGCAAGGGCGCCGGTTCGCCGGTGGCCCTGCGTAACGTGGCGGCCGGCACCGTGAACGCAGCCAGCTTCGACGCAGTGAACGGATCGCAGCTCTATGGGCTGGCGGCGTCCACGGCCTCTGCGCTGGGCGGTCAGGCGGCAGTCAATCCGAATGGCACGATTTCCGCGCCCAGCTACCAGATCGGCAGTAGCTCATACAGCAATGTGGGCTCGGCGCTCGATGCCGTGGCAGATCTTGCGCGGGGCGGTTCGGCCGATGCGGTGATCTACGACTCGGGGGATCACAACAAGGTCACGCTGGGTGGCAAGAACGCGTCTGCACCGGTGAAATTGACGAACCTCGCCAACGCGACCGACGACAGCGACGCCATCAACATGGCGCAACTGAAGGCCGCTGGCCTGAACTTCGACACGTCGGGCAACGTGACGAATGCTTTTGTCGCGTATGACGACAACACGAAGAGCTCGGTCTCGCTTGGCGGCAAGGGCAGCAGTGCGCCGGTAGCGCTGCACAACGTCGCGAAGGGCGTGGTCAGTGCGGCCAGCTTCGACGCTGTGAACGGATCGCAGCTCTACGGCACGGCCGCGTCTACGGCAGCGGCCTTGGGTGGCAAGACGTCGGTCAATTCGGACGGCACGATCAGCGCACCGACCTATCTCGTTGACAGTAGATCGTATGGCGACGTCGGTTCCGCGATCGATGCAGTCGCGGCGTATGCGAAGGGCGGTTCGGTTGATGCGGTGATGTATGACTCGTCGACGCACGACAAGGTCTCGCTGGGGGGCGCTAATTCGACGAAGCTGATTCAGTTCACGAACGTCGCGAACGGTATCGCCGACGCCGACGCGATCAACGTGGCGCAGTTGAAGGCGGCGGGTCTCGGCTTTGACACATCGGGCAATGTGACGAACTCATTCGTGGCCTACGACGACGCCTCGAAGGGCGCGGTCACGCTGGGCGGCAAGGGCGCGAGCACGCCGGTTGCGTTGCACAACGTCGCGAATGCGACGCTGGACAACGACGCCGTCAACATGGCGCAATTGAAGGCGGCAGGTCTGGGCTTCGACACGTCGGGCAACGTCACGAACGCGTTCGTGGCCTATGACGACACCTCGAAGAGTTCGATCACGCTCGGCGGCAAGGGCGCGACCACGCCGGTCGCACTCCACAACGTCGCGAACGCCACGCTCGCCAACGATGCGGTGAACCTCGCGCAGCTTCAGGCGATGGGTGCGGTCGTCGATACGTCGGGCAACGTGACGAATGCGTTCGTAGCCTACGACGATGCGTCGAAGTCCTCTATCTCGCTCGGTGGAGTTGGTTCGACCAAGTTGGTCAAGATCCACAACGTAGAGGCGGGTACGGTTGCAGCCAATAGCTCCGACGCAGTGAACGGTGCACAGCTCTACACGCTCGCATCGAGTGTGGCCGACGGGTTGGGCGGCGGCTCGACCGTCGACGGCGAAGGCAAGGTCACGGCGCCGACCTACAACATTGGCGGCAATACCTACAACAACGTCGGCGGAGCCCTGACCAACATCGATTCCCGCGTCTCGACGCTGGAAACGAACGTGACGCAAGTCATGGGGCAGACGGCCAATGCGGTGCAGTACGACAGTTCCACGCATGACAAGGTGACGCTCGGCGGCACGGACACTTCGGTGGCCGTGAAGCTCACGAATCTCGCGGACGGCGACATCTCGTCGGCCTTGAGCACCGATGCGGTCACGGGTGGCCAGTTGTATGCCACGAACGAGAACGTCGCGGCGCTGACCCAGGCAGTCCAGAACATCGGCGATACGACTTCGCCGTATGTTGCGGTCAATTCGACGAGCGGTCCGGCTTCGGCATCGGGCAGCAACTCGATTGCCATGGGCGGCGGTGCGAACGCATCGGGCGCGAGCTCGACTGCAATCGGCGACAAGGCGTCGGCCACGGGGGACAACTCGGTCGCGCTGGGTGCAAACTCGGTGGCGGATCAGGCGAACACGGTGTCCGTTGGTTCGGCGGGCAACGAGCGCCGCATCACGAACGTCGCCGATGGCGTGGCGGGAACGGACGCTGTGAACATGCGTCAGTTCCAGTCGGGCATGACGGAGATGCAGCGCAACGCCTACGGCGGTATCGCGGCGGCTACGGCGCTGACGATGATTCCGGACGTCGACCAGGGCAAGACCATTGCGGTGGGCATCGGTACCGCCAACTACAAGGGCTACCAGGCCACGGCGCTCGGCGTGTCGGCGCGCATTACGCAGAACGTCAAGGTCAAGATGGGCGCGGGTTACAGCGCGGGCGGCGACACCACGTGGGGTGGCGGTATGTCCTACCAGTGGTAAGCGCCTGACGTCGAGAGCGGAGGCGGGCCAATCAACCCGCTTCTGCTCGCACCGGATTCAGCCGGGGCGTGCGGCAGCGCATCGCTCAGTAAGCCCGGCTACAAGACAAAGCGGACTCCCGAGGGAGTCCGCTTTTTTTATTGCTCGATCCCCGCCGCTGCAGCGCGGGGCGTTGCGCGTTCAACCGTTCGCATCGAGCCTGCGACGATCGATGATGTCTTTCGCGTCGGCGAGTTTTTCCGCGAGTTCCGGGCCGCGCTGGAGCGCGACGCCCACCGCCAGGATGTCGCCGATCGCAAGGTGCGAAGTGCGCGAGGTCATCGGCGAAAAGACGTCGGTGTCTTCGTCCACGTTTGCGTGCAGGCCAACACTCGCGAGGCGGGCAAGCGGCGACGTGCCGTGCGTGATCGCGATGACCTTCGCGCCGCGATCGAGCGCGGTGCGGGCGGCGTCCACCACGTCGCGCGTGCGTCCCGTATTCGAAATGGCCACAACCACGTCGCCGGGACCGAGCAGGGCCGCCGACATCAGGAACGTGTGCGGGTCCGAGTAAGCCACGCTCGGCATGCCGAGGCGGAAGAACTTGTGCTGCATGTCCTGCGCCGCGATGCCCGAACCGCCCGCGCCATAGAACTCGATACGCGCCGCTTTCGCGAGCAGATCGATTGCGGCGCCGAGCGCATCGGTGGAGAGGTTGTTGCGCACCTGGAGCAGCGCGCCGATCGTGCGTTCGAGCACCTTCGCCGCGACGCCTGGCACTGGTTCGTCGGGACTCACGTCACGGTAAACGGCTGGCAGCGCGCTCGGCAGATCGCCGGCCACGGCCTGCGCGAGCCGGATCTTGAACTCGCGGAACCCCGAGAACCCGAGTGCGTGACAAAAACGCGCGATCGTCGGCTGGCTCACGCCGGCTCGCTGGGCAACTTCGGTCATCGAAAGGTCGAGCATCTCGCGGGGCGCGTCGACGATGTAATCGGCGAGCTTGCGCTCCGATGGGCGCAATTGCTCGCGGATGGCCTTCACCTGGGACAGCAGCATTGGGAAACTCGCACTATGCTGAAAGATCCGTGGACTATAGCGGATCATGGGTCATGTACAAAAACTACAGAATCCTGACCGATGGTGCAATTGGGTGTTGTCCCGGATCGTTTGAAATCAGGCTAAGTAGCGGTTTTTTCAGCGCTTGCGTCATTCGATCCCAGGGCAAAACCGGGATTGCGACCATGTAGTTTTTCTACTAACATCGCGCCATCGCTGATTGGACCGCGTGATGTGTCCCCAAGCGCCTGAGCGAGATAACAAGGAAGGAGATTCGATGGTTTCCCCGCATTCGCAGTTGATGAAGGTCACGCAGCGCGTGATCGAGCGCAGCAAGCCGACGCGCGAGGCCTATCTCGCGCGCATCACGGCGGCGCAGGACCGTTTCCCGGCACGCGGTGCGCTCTCGTGCGCGAATCTCGCTCACGGTTTCGCCGGTCTCGAAGGGCGCGACAAGTTCGCTATCAAGGCGATTCGCGAACCGAACATCGGCATCGTCTCGTCCTACAACGAGATGCTCTCGGCCCACGCGCCGTATAAAGACTTTCCCGAGATCATCAAGAAGGCGGCCCGCGAAGGCGGCGGCGTCGCGCAATTCGCGGGCGGCGTGCCGGCGATGTGCGACGGCGTCACGCAGGGCAATGCCGGCATGGAGCTGTCGCTGTTCTCGCGTGAAGTGATCGCGATGAGCACGGCGGTCGCGCTCACGCACAACATGTTCGACGCGGCGCTGTGCCTCGGCGTGTGCGACAAGATCGTGCCGGGCCTGCTGATCGGCGCGCTGCAATTCGGCCATCTGCCGACGATCTTCGTGCCCGCAGGCCCGATGACGAGCGGCATCTCGAACGACGACAAGGCCAAGGTCCGCCAGAAGTTCGCGACCGGCCAGTGCGACCGCGACGCGCTGCTCGAATCCGAAGCCGCTGCGTATCACGGCCACGGCACCTGCACGTTCTATGGCACGGCCAACAGCAACCAGATGCTGATGGAAGTGATGGGCCTGCATCTGCCGGGCTCGGCGTTCATCCATCCGCATACGCCGCTGCGCGACGAACTCACCGCCGCTGCCGCGCGCCGCGTGCTCGAACTGACGGTCGAGCGCGGCAACTACACGCCGATCGGCCACGTGGTCGACGAAAAGTCCGTGATCAACGGCATCGTCGCGCTGATGGCGACGGGTGGCTCGACCAATCACACGCTGCACCTCGTGGCGATGGCGCGTGCGGCGGGCATTCTGATCGACTGGAACGATTTCGACGAACTGTCGGCGGCCGTGCCGCTGCTCGCGCGCGTCTATCCGAACGGCAAGGCCGACGTGAACCACTTCCACGCGGCGGGCGGCATCGCTTTCCTCGTGCGCGAACTGCTCGACGGCGGCCTGCTGCATGAAGACGTGAAGACGGTGGCGGGCGAAGGTCTGCGTCACTACACCGAGGAGCCGAAGCTGCTCGACGGCAAGCTCACGTGGGTGCCGGCCGTGAAAAAGAGCGCCGACGACGCCGTGTTGCGTCCGCTCGCCACGCCGTTCCAGCCGGACGGCGGGCTGCGACTGATGCAGGGCAAGCTGGGTCGCGGCGTCATCAAGGTCTCGGCGGTTGCGCCGCAGCATCGCAAGCTGAGCGCGCCCGCGGTCGTGTTCGACTCGCAGGAAGCGGTGCAGGAAGCGTTTGATCGCGGCGAGCTGGAGCGCGATTTCGTGGCCGTCGTGCGCTTCCAGGGCGCGCGCGCCAACGGCATGCCGGAGCTGCACCGCCTCACGCCGCTGCTCGGCGTGCTGCAGGACAAGGGCTTCCACGTCGCGCTCGTGACCGACGGGCGGATGTCGGGCGCGTCGGGCAAGGTGCCCGCGGTGATCCACGTGTCGCCGGAAACGCTGCTGCACGGCCCGATCGGCAAGGTGCGCGACGGCGATACGATCGTGATCGATGCGGAACGCGGCGTGCTCGACATCGAAGTCGATCAGGCCGAATGGGACGCGCGCCCGGTCGCGCAACCGGCGCATCAGGAAAGCAATGAAGTGGGCTTCGGCCGCGAGCTGTTCGGCGTGTTTCGCGCTGCCGCGGCGCCGGCGGAGCTGGGCGCGACGGTGTTCGGCCCGCTCGTCGGCGAAGTGCCGGCCGGCGTGTCGGCCGCGCAGCCCGCGCACGCGCCGCAGACCGCGAGCGCCTGAACAACTGAGCGCCTGAGCGGCCGACGTCACCGCGACGCGGCAACGCAACGAACAGAATTCATCATCAAGGAGCCTGAACATGGCACAAAGCACGGTGGCCGACATTGTCCGCCTTGGCCCGGTGATTCCGGTGCTGGCCTTCGAAACGCCCGAACAGGGCGAGCACGTTTCGCGCGCGCTGCACGCGGGCGGCGTGAAGGTGCTGGAAATCACGCTGCGCACCAAGGCCGGTCTCGAAGCGATCGAGCGCGCGTCGCAGATCGCGCCGGATATCGCCGTCGGCGTCGGCACGATCACGAAGCCCGAGCATTGCGCGCTGGCGAAGAAGGCCGGCGCGACGTTCGGCGTCTCGCCGGGCCTCACGCGTGAAATCCATCAGGCGTCGCTCGACGCCGGTCTGCCGCTGCTGCCGGGCGTCATGACGCCGACCGACATCATCGTCGCGATGGAACTCGGCTACGAGATCGTCAAGTTCTTCCCGGCCGTTCCCGCGGGCGGCCTGAACATGCTGCAGGCATTCCACGGTCCGTTCCCGACGCTGAAGTTCTGCCCGACCGGCGGCATCAGCGCCGAAACCGCGCCGAATTTCCTCGCGCTGCCCAACGTGGTGTGCGTGGGCGGCTCGTGGCTCACGCCGAAGGCCGCGCTCGCGGCGCAGGACTGGGCCGAAGTCACGCGTCTCGCGCGCGCGGCGAGCGAGCTTTCGCGTCCGGTGCGCTAAGGCGCCCGCTCGATCGACGAGGAAAGGCAACTAACTGAAGTTTGATTCACGATCGACGGACAACGGGCGCCGATGCGCGCCGCGCGAGTGGGCGCTTCGGCACGCTAAATAAGGTGCCGATCGCGGTTGTCGAGCGCGCGCTTTCCGGACGGCCCGCACGGCCTGGACCTGCCGTCCAGCCTGGCGGCGTCGACCTGCGTTCCCGCCCGTTTCCGCCGCGTGTTTTCACGAGCCGCGCTGGCTGCGTCCGAGAGGGCGTGCGCCTTGCGCGGCTCGCTCGTCTTTCGAGCAGACAACCCGGAAAGTCGTTATAACCTCTACAATCCCGGCCCGGCGACGGCCGACCCCCCGCGTTTTCCGCGTGCGCATTTTTCAGGATGCAGCAGGCGCGGCGGCGCGGGGATACCGAACAACTACCTGGAGAGGAGCCTCATGGGAGTGGCCCACGGCAGTTCGCTGCTGATTTACGCGCTCGTCGCGATTGCCGCGCTGATCCTGCTGATCACGCGTTTCAAGGTGTATCCGTTTCTGGTCCTGATCATCGTTTCGCTGCTGCTCGGCCTCGCCGTCGGCATGCCGATGGATCAGATCGTCAAATCGTTCGAGACCGGCAACGGCAACACGCTCGGCCACATCGCGATCGTGGTGGGCCTCGGCACGATGCTCGGCAAGATGATGGCCGAATCGGGCGGCGCCGAACGTATCGCCACCACGCTGATACGCTGGTTCGGCGAGAAGAACATCCACTGGGCGATGATGTGCGTGGCCGTGATCGTCGGCCTGCCCGTGTTCTTCGAAGTCGGTTTCGTGCTGCTGATTCCGATCGCGTTCAACGTCGCCAAGCGCACCGGCAAGTCGCTGCTGCTGATCGGTCTGCCGATGGTCGCGGGTCTCTCGGTCGTGCACGGCCTGATTCCGCCGCACCCGGCCGCGCTGCTGGCCGTGCAGGCGTATCACGCCGATATCGGCCGGACCATCGCGTATGGTCTGATCGTCGGTATTCCGACGGCGATCGTCGCCGGTCCGCTGTTCGCGCTGTTCATCCACCGCTTCGTCAAGCTGCCGGAGAACAATCCGCTCTCCGCGCAGTTCGTGAGCAAGGCCGATCCGAAGCCCGATAGCGAGCTGCCGAGCTTCGGCATCACGCTGTTCACGATCCTGCTGCCGGTGATCCTGATGCTGATCGGCTCGTGGGCGGACCTCGTGTTCGCGCCGAAGACGCTGCCGAACAATCTGTTGCATTTCATCGGCACGTCGGATGTCGCGCTGCTGATCGCCGTGCTGGTAAGCTTCTGGACCTTCGGCGCGCAACGCGGTTTCAATCGCGAGCAGATCCAGAAGTTCTGCGGCGACTGCCTCGCGCCGATCGCCGGCATCACGCTGATCGTGGGCGCGGGCGGCGGTTTCGGCCGCGTGCTGATGGACAGCGGCGTCTCGAAGCAGATCGTCGAACTCGCGCAGACGGCGCATCTGTCACCGCTTTTGCTCGGCTGGCTGGTCGCCGCGCTGATCCGTCTCGCGACGGGCTCGGCCACGGTCGCGATGACCACCGCGTGCGGCATCGTCGCGCCGATCGCCTCGGCGGCCGGCGTCACGGTTCAGCCGGAACTGCTCGTGCTCGCCACGGGTTCGGGCTCGCTGATCTTCTCGCACGTCAACGACGGCGGATTCTGGCTGATCAAGGAATATTTCGGCATGACCGTGGGTCAGACGTTCAAGACCTGGTCACTGCTGGAGACCATCATTTCGCTGCTGGGCCTCGGACTGACGTTCGCGCTCTCGGCAGTGGTGTAACAGGTAAATTTGCATGAGGCGGCGCGCGGCATTCACGCCGGGCGGCCGCCGACTGAGGAGCAGTAGATGATTCTGATTGCAATGGGCGTGTCGGGCGCCGGCAAGACGCGTATCGGCGAGATGCTGGCCGAGCGCCTCAAGTGTGCCTTCACCGACGGCGACGCTTTCCACAGCGAAGCCAACAAGAAGAAGATGCACGACGGCATTCCGCTCACCGACGACGACCGCTGGCCGTGGCTGCGCACGATTCGCGCCGCCATCGAGGAAAAGCAGCGCGCGCACGAGACGGCCGTGTTCACGTGCTCGTCGCTCAAGCGTTCGTACCGCGACATCCTGCGCGGCGGCGATCACGACGTCGTGTTCGTGTATCTGAAGGGGTCGTACGAAGTGCTGCACGAGCGCCTCGCGACGCGCACCGGCCACTTCTTCGATCCGTCGCTGCTGCAAAGCCAGCTCGACACGCTCGAAGTGCCGGGCGCCGACGAAGCGATCGAGGTGAGCATCGAACTCACGCCCGAGCAGATCGTCGACGACGTGCTCAAGCAGCTCGAAACGCGCCGCGTGGGTTGATCCGCGTGGCGGTTTTGAACGGCCGCAAATAAAAAAGCCCCGGTTTCGCACCGGGGCTTTTTGTTTGGCTGCGCCGCCAGGGCGCTTGCCAAAACAGACTTACGAAACGGACTTACGAAATGCGCTTCGCGAGTTCGGCAGCCTTGCCGACGTACGACGCGGGCGTCATGTCCAGCAGACGCTGCTTCGCGTCTTCAGGAATCGCGAGACCCGAAACGAAGGTTTGCAGCGCTTCGCGCGTGATGCCCTTGCCGCGCGTGAGTTCCTTCAGCTGCTCGTACGGGTTTTCGATGCCGTAGCGGCGCATCACGGTCTGCACCGGCTCGGCCAGCACTTCCCACGTGGCGTCGAGGTCGTCGTTCAGGCGCTGCGGATTCACTTCGAGCTTGTCGATGCCGCGGATCAGCGCGTCGTAGGCGAGCAGCGAGTAACCGAACGCGACGCCGATATTGCGCAGCACCGTCGAGTCGGTCAGATCGCGCTGCCAGCGCGACACGGGCAGCTTGTCGGCGAGGTGGCGCAGCGTGGCGTTCGCGAGACCGAGGTTGCCTTCCGAGTTTTCGAAGTCGATCGGATTGACCTTGTGCGGCATCGTCGACGAACCGATTTCACCGGCCTTCAGCTTCTGCTTGAAGTAGCCGAGCGAGATGTAGCCCCACACGTCGCGGTCGAGGTCGAGCAGGATCGTGTTCGCGCGCGCGACGGCGTCGAACAGTTCGGCCATGTAGTCGTGCGGCTCGATCTGGATCGTGTACGGGTTGAACGTGAGCTTCAGGCGCTGTTCGACGACGTTCTTCGAGAACGCTTCCCAGTCGAATTCCGGGTACGCCGAGAGGTGCGCGTTGAAGTTGCCGACTGCGCCGTTCATCTTGCCGAGCAGTTCGACCTTCTCGATGCGCGTGATTGCGCGCGCGAGACGGGCGGCGACGTTGGCGACTTCCTTGCCGAGCGTCGTCGGGCTGGCGGGCTGACCGTGCGTGCGCGAGAGCATCGGCTGGTCGGCCTGCGCGTGCGCGAGCGCCACGAGGCGCTGATGCACCGAGCGCAGCGCCGGCAGGATCACGTGTTCACGCGCGCCGGCGAGCATCAGGCCGTGCGACGTGTTGTTGATGTCTTCCGAGGTGCAGGCGAAGTGGATGAACTCGCTGGCGCGCTCCAGTTCCGGCTGACCCTTCACCGATTCCTTGAGCCAGTACTCGACCGCCTTCACGTCGTGGTTCGTCACGCGCTCGATGTCCTTGATGCGCGCGGCGTCGTGCGCCGTGAAGTTCTCGGCGAGCTTGAGCAGGAACTGCTCCGACGCTTCCGAGAAGCGCGGCACTTCCGCGAAGCCGGCTTGCGACAGCGCGATCAGCCAGTGGATTTCCACGGTCACGCGGTTGCGCATGAAGGCGGCTTCCGAGAGCCAGTCGCGCAGGGCTTCGGTTTTCGAGGCGTAGCGGCCGTCGAGCGGGGAGAGCGCGTTGAGCGCGAAGAGGGTATCGGGACGAGTGTCGGACATGATGGGGACGTAACGTGTGGCGTTACGATCAGAAAGGAACCGGGGGGAGCCAAGCATTTTATCACCACGCTGACGGCGGCCGGTCGGGGATTCGGGGCGGCTTGCGGGTGGAGCCGCCTGGTCGCGTGAGGCGCGCTGCGTCAGAGTTTCGGAACTGTCTGACAGACATAGGGAGGGCGGCGGCATACGGTGATGAGGTTGGCGGCCCTTGCCGCTTCTCGTTTTCCGATCCGCATGAACCGCGATTCCCTTTTTCCTTCGCTCGACGACGCAACGGCACTCGTCGATACCGCGCTCGCCGAACACCGCGCCGGTCGGCTCGACGCCGCGCAGACGCTTTACGAGCGCGCCCTCGCTCGCGATCCTCGCTGCGCGAGCGCGCTGCACTATCTCGGCGTGCTCGCGATGAGCCGCGGCGAGCTTGCCCGCGCCGCCAAACTCATGGATCGCGCACTGGCGCTCACGCCCGCCGACGCCGAGTGCCTGAGCAATCGCGGCGTGGTGGCGGCGCGGCAGAACGATCATGCGCGCGCGGCGACGTTCCAGCGCAAGGCGCTCGCGTGGTCGCCCGATTTCGCCAACGCGCACAACAATCTCGCCAACGCGTTCATGGAACTGGGCGACCTCGCGGGCGCCGAGCACCATTACGCGCGCGCCCGCGAGATCGATCCGCAATCGGCGCATTTCGCCTTCAATCTGGGGCGCGCGCTCGAAAAGGCGGGACGCACCGATGCCGCCATCGCGCAATTTCGCGCGTCGCGCGCGCTCGCGCCGCACGATACGGCGACGCTCGCGCATCTGGGCAAGCTGCTGCGCGCGGCGGGCGAGCACGCCGAGGCGGCGGCCTGCTTCGAGGCGATCGTCGCGCGCGAGCCGGACAACGCGCACGCGCTCTTCGAACTCGGCTACGCCTACGACGCGATGCATCGCTACGACAAGGCGATCGCGCTCTATCAACGCGCCGCGGCGCTGCGGCCCGACGCGGCGGGCGTCGTCAACAATCTCGCGTTTGCCTACACGGCGCTCGCGCGTTATGACGAAGCCGAAACGTACTATCGGCGCGCGCTGGAACTGAATCCGGATCTTCCGGAATCGCGCTTTCAGCTCGGCATGCTGCTGCTGCGTCGCCAGGATTACGCGCAAGGCTGGCCGCTGTTCGAGAACCGCAAGACCACGGCGTTCGGCAAGCCCAACTATCGCAAGCTGCCGCCGCCCGAATGGCAGGGCGAGCCGCTCGCGGGCAAGCGTTTTCTGATCGCGCGCGAGCAGGGCGTGGGCGATCAGATCCAGTTCGTGCGTTACGCGCAGTGGCTCGCCGCGCAAGGCGCGCAGGTCGATGCGTGGGTGGCGCCTGAGCTGGCGGCGCTGGCGGCGACGGTGCCGGGCGTCGCGCGTGTGCTCGACGCCGCGCCCGGCGACGCTGACATGGCGCGCGACTACGACTTCTGCTGCGACGTGATGAGCCTGCCGCTCAAATTCCCCGGCCGGCCGATTTACGCGCCGACACGCTATATGCACGCCTATCCGGCCCTCGTCGAGATGTGGCGCATGCGCGTGGCGGCCCGTTCGGGCGGCGCGCGGCGGCGCATCGGGCTCGTCTGGGCGGGCAATCCGCGTCATCACTTCGATGCCTTTCGCTCGCTGCCGCTGAAGGCGCTGCTGCCGCTCGCCGCGCTCGGCGGCCACGCCTGGTTCGCGATCCAGAAGGGCGAGGGCGTGCGGCAACTGCCCGACGTGGCGGGCCGCTGGCCGCTGCACGCGGTCGGCGACGATCTGCACGATTTCGCCGCCACGGCCGCGCTGATCGAGACGCTCGATCTGGTGATTACCGTCGATACCTCGGTGGCGCATCTGGCCGGCGCGCTCGGCAAGCCGGTCTGGGTGCTGCTCGCCGCGCAGCCCGACTGGCGCTGGGGCATGGGCCGCGCCGATTCGGTCTGGTATCCGTCCGCGCGGCTGTTCCGTCAGACCACGCTCGGCGACTGGCGCGGCGTGGTGGCGGAACTGGAGGCCGCGCTGCGCTGACAGCGCTCGCGCGCGGGCCTAGAATGCGGACTTCTCATTTGCTCGCCGGTCCCGCATGGAACTCAAATGGCTCGAAGACTTCGTTTCGCTGGCGGAAACGCATAGTTTCAGCCGCTCGGCCGAGCTGCGGCACGTGACGCAGCCGGCGTTCTCGCGCCGCATCCAGGCGCTGGAGGCGTGGCTCGGCACCGAACTGATCGACCGTTCGGTTTACCCGACGCGTCTGACGCCGGCGGGGCAGGTGTTTTACGAGCAGGCGCTCGCGATGCTTTCGCAATTCCACGAAGCGCGCACGCTGCTGCGCGGGCATACGGCCACGCCCGCGGAGACCATCGAATTCGCGGTGCCGCACACGCTGTCGCTCACGTATTTCCCGCGCTGGCTGCAACGCGTCGAGGCGAAGCTCGGGCGCATCCACACGCGGCTGCGCGCGCTCAACGTGCACGACGCCGTGCTCTCGCTCGTCGAAGGCGGTTGCGATCTCGTGATGGGCTATCACCATCCGAGCCATCCGGTCACGCTCGATCCCGCGCGCTACGACACGCTCACGCTCGGTATCGAATCGATCAGCCCGTATTCGGCGCCGCAGCGCGCCGGACGCGCGCGCTACACGTTGCCGGGCACGCCGGACGCGCCCACGCCGTATCTCTCCTACACGCCGAACGCCTATCTCGGACGGATGACCGAAGTGATCGTGGCGAACGCGCCCGCGCGTCTCTATCTGGACCGCGTCTACGAAACCGATATGGCCGAAGGGCTCAAGGCGATGGCGCTGGCGGGCCACGGCATCGCGTTCCTGCCGCACAGCGCGGTGGAGGACGCTGTCGCGCAAGGCAAGCTGATCCGCCTCGACCGCGGCACGCGCGGCGCACCCGAAGGCCAGTTCACGCTCGATATGGAAATCCGCCTCTATCGCGACAAGCTCGCCGCGCAAGGCAACGACGCGCGCGAAGCGCTCGTGCGCGCGGTCTGGGGCGCGGTCAGCGACGAACTCGCGCGCAACGGCGCATAACGATCACGAAAATCGCTTGGCGCAAACGCGGCACCGCCTGATGCGCAGGCGGCGCGCGCATTCGTGCGCGTTCGTGCGCATTCGCGTAGAAGGTCTTTTTCGCGCGCAGCAACAATGCGCGCCGCCGCGCCTGCGCAGTCAGCAAACGCCCGTAAATAGCGGATCCTGCGACAAGTTTTTTCGACTTTCATGACGTTATGCAAGAAAAGCATGACGCGATGACCAAACGGCATTGGCATAGACGTGGGCCTTTTCTGACAATGGCACCACTTCTTCGATCGCTGGAGCGTTCATGTCTTCCCAACAGCAGTCTGCAGTGTCTTCGTCGGTTCCTTCGTATCTTCACGCGGACGCACTCGGTCCGTGGGGCAACTATCTTCGTCAGGTCGACCGCGTCGCGCCGTATCTCGGTTCGCTGTCGCGCTGGCTCGAGACGCTCAAGCGTCCGAAGCGCATTCTGATCGTCGATTGCCCGATCGAACTCGACAACGGCACCGTGGCGCACTTCGAAGGCTATCGCGTCCAGCACAACGTTTCGCGCGGTCCCGGCAAGGGCGGCGTGCGTTATCACCAGGACGTTACGTTGTCCGAAGTGATGGCGCTGTCCGCGTGGATGTCGGTGAAGAACGCGGCCGTGAACGTGCCGTACGGCGGCGCGAAGGGCGGTATCCGCGTCGATCCGCGCACGCTCTCGCGTGGTGAACTCGAGCGCCTGACGCGCCGCTACACCAGCGAAATCGGCATCATCATCGGACCGAACACCGATATTCCCGCGCCGGACGTCAACACGAACGAGCAGATCATGGCGTGGATGATGGACACGTACTCGATGAACCAGGGCCAGACGGCCACGGGCGTCGTGACCGGCAAGCCCATCTCGCTCGGCGGCTCGCTGGGCCGCAAGGAAGCGACGGGCCGCGGCGTGTTCGTGGTCGGCTGCGAAGCCGCGCGCCGCAAGGGTCTGTCGATCGAAGGCGCACGCATCGCCGTGCAGGGCTTCGGCAACGTGGGCGGCATCGCTGCCCGCCTGTTCCAGGAAGCCGGTTCGACGGTCGTCGCCGTGCAGGATCACACCGGCTCGATCTACAAGTCGACGGGTCTCGATGCAGCCGCGCTGCTCGACCACGTCGCGAAGACGGGCGGCGTGGCGGGCTTCGCCGGCGCCGACATGCTCGGCAACGACGAATTCTGGACCATCGAAACCGACATCCTGATTCCGGCCGCGCTGGAAAACCAGATCACCGAAGCGAACGCCGGCAAGATCCGCACGAAGATCATCGTGGAAGGCGCGAACGGCCCGACCACGACGGCCGCCGACGACATCCTGCACGACAAGGGCGTGCTGGTGATTCCGGACGTGGTGGCGAACGCGGGCGGCGTGACGGTCTCGTACTTCGAATGGGTGCAGGACTTCTCGAGCTTCTTCTGGACCGAAGGCGAGATCAACGAGCGTCTCGAACGCGTGATGCGCGAAGCGTTCACGGCGGTCTGGCAGGTGTCGAGCGAGCAGGGCGTGTCGATGCGTACCGCGGCGTTCATCGTTGCGTGCAAGCGCATCCTGATGGCGCGCGAAATGCGCGGCCTGTATCCCTGATACACAAATCTTGCGGTTGCCGCGCGGCGCGCCCTGTCCGGGCGGCATGCGCGCGGCATCGGTACAAAATACGTGCGGCCTACCCAGGCTGCGCGTCAAGGCGGACGGTCTCCACAAGGGGCCGTCCGCCTTTTCTTTTGGACTTTTCTTTTGGGCTTTCCAGGCAGGCCGCCAATGTGGCTTCCGTGTGTGCGGCAAGCCTTGCGCGCACGCGCGTGCGCGCTTACAACGCCAGGGTCCATCCATATACTTTCAAAATAATTACTTTGCTACACTGGCCGCGATTCTTGCAAAGGAGATCACAGATGAAAATCAAAAAGGCCGCGCTCGTTCTCGCCACTCTCGGACTGGTCGCCGCGAGTGCTCAGGCGCAGGACTCGGGGACGCTGAAAAAAATCAAGGACACCGGCGTCATTTCGCTGGGCCACCGCGAATCGTCGATCCCGTTTTCCTACTATGACGACAAGCAGAACGTGATCGGCTACTCGCAGGACTTCGCGATGAAAATCGTCGAAGCCGTGAAGCAGAAGCTGAACATGCCGAACCTCAAGGTCAAGATGGTTCCGATCACGTCGCAGAACCGCATTCCGCTCGTGCAGAACGGCACGGTCGACATCGAATGCGGCTCGACCACGAACAACGCGGAGCGCCAGCAGCAAGCGGCGTTCACGAACACGATTTTCGTGATCGGCACGCGTCTGATGACCAAGAAGGATTCGGGCATCAAGGATTTCGCCGACCTCAAGGGCAAGACCGTCGTGACGACGGCGGGCACGACCTCGGAGCGTCTGCTGCGCAAGATGAACCAGGACAAGAGCCTGGGCATGAACATCATCAGCGCGAAGGACCATGGCGAGTCGTTCCTGACGCTCTCCACGGGCCGTGCTGTCGCGTTCATGATGGACGATGCGCTGCTCGCGGGCGAACGCGCGAAGTCGAACAATCCGGGCGATTTCGTGATCGTCGGCACGCCGCAATCGCGTGAAGCGTACGGCTGCATGCTGCGCAAGAACGACCCCGAGTTCAAGAAGGTCGCCGACGACGCGATCGCCAAGGTCGAAACCTCGGGCGAAGCCGACGCGATCTACAAGAAGTGGTTCGAGTCGCCGATTCCGCCGAAGGGCCTCAACCTGAACTTCCCGGAAAGCGACGACATGAAGGCGCTCTTCAAGAGCCCCAACGACAAGGCCATCGACTAAGTCCAGTCGCGGCATTGACCAGCGTTTAGAACGGAACGGAAGAAGCGGCGCTTCTTCCGTTCTTTTTGTTGGAGTCTCTTCATGTCCTATCACTGGAACTGGGCCATTCTGCTCAGCCCGGTCTCGACGGGCGAACCCACGACTTACCTCGGCTGGCTCATTTCGGGTCTCTGGGTGACGGTGTCGGTGTCGCTGTGCGCGTGGGTGATCGCGCTCGTCGTCGGTTCGATCTTCGGCGTGCTGCGCACGGTGCCGAACACATTCCTCGCGGGTCTCGGCACGCTCTACGTGGCGATCTTCCGCAATATTCCGCTGATCGCGCAGTTCTTCATCTGGTACTTCGTGTTGCCGGAAATCCTGCCGGCTTCGATCGGCAACGCCTTCAAGCAACTGCCGCCGGGCGTGCAGTTCTTCTCGGCGTCGGTGATCTGTCTGGGTCTCTTCACGGCCGCGCGCGTGTGCGAGCAGGTGCGCTCGGGCATCAGCGCGCTGCCGCGCGGCCAGCGCGCCGCCGGTCTCGCGATGGGCCTCACGCAATGGCAGACCTACCGCTACGTGCTGCTGCCGGTCGCGTACCGCATCATCGTGCCGCCGCTCACGTCTGAGTTTCTCAACATCTTCAAGAACTCGGCGGTCGCGTCGACCATCGGTCTGCTCGATCTTTCGGCGCAGGCGCGTCAGCTCGTCGACTACACGGCGCAGACCTATGAGTCGTTCATCTCGGTCACGCTCGCCTACGTGCTGATCAACCTGATCGTCATGATGCTGATGCGCTGGGTCGAAGCGAAAACCCGGCTGCCCGGCTATATCGGAGGCAAGTGATGCATCATTTCGACTGGAGCGGTATTCCGGGCGCACTGCCTACGCTGTGGACCGGCGCGATCGTCACGTTCAAGATCACGCTTTGCGCGATCGTCGTGGGCGTGCTGTGGGGCACCCTGCTCGCACTCATGCGGCTCTCGGGCGTCAAGGCGCTCGAGTGGTTCTCGAAGGGCTACGTCACAGTGTTCCGCTCGATTCCGCTCGTGATGGTTCTGCTGTGGTTCTTCCTGATCGTGCCGCAGGTGCTGCAGAATCTGCTGGGCCTCTCGCCCGACATCGACATTCGCCTCGCGTCCGCCATGATCGCGTTCTCGCTGTTCGAGGCCGCGTATTATTCGGAAATCATTCGCGCGGGCATTCAGGCGGTGCCGCGCGGGCAGGTGAACGCGTCGTTCGCGCTCGGCATGCGTTACGGCCAGGCCATGCGTTTCGTGGTGCTGCCGCAGGCGTTTCGCGCGATGGTGCCGCTGTTGCTCACGCAGGCCATCGTGCTCTTTCAGGACACCTCGCTCGTCTACGTGATCAGTCTCGCCGACTTCTTCCGCACCGCCGCCAACGTGGGCGACCGTGACGGGACGATGGTCGAGATGGTACTGTTCGCGGGCGCATGCTATTTCGTGATCTGCGTGATCGCGTCGAGCCTTGTGAAAGGTCTTCAGAAAAAGGTCGCAAGATGATTTCAATTAAGAACGTTTCGAAGTGGTACGGCCAGTTCCAGGTGCTGACCGACTGCACGACGGAAGTGAAGAAGGGCGAAGTCGTGGTCGTGTGCGGCCCGTCGGGCTCGGGCAAGTCCACGCTCATCAAGACCGTCAACGGTCTCGAGCCGTTCCAGCAAGGCGAGATCCTCGTGAACGGCGAGTCGGTGGGCGACAAGCGCACCAATCTCTCGAAGCTACGCTCGAAAGTGGGCATGGTGTTCCAGCACTTCGAGCTGTTCCCGCATCTGTCGATCACCGAAAACCTCACGCTCGCGCAGGTCAAGGTGCTCGGCCGCAGCAAGGACGAAGCCAGC
Source organism: Paraburkholderia sp. Ac-20347 (assembly GCF_017104805.1). NCBI lineage: Bacteria > Pseudomonadati > Pseudomonadota > Betaproteobacteria > Burkholderiales > Burkholderiaceae > Paraburkholderia > Paraburkholderia sp. Ac-20347. The sequence goes on from NZ_JAAGPN010000014.1 coordinate 24,223, forward strand.
GAGAAGGGCCTCAAGCTGCTCGATCGCGTGGGTCTGCGTGCGCACGCCGACAAATTCCCGGGTCAGCTTTCGGGCGGCCAGCAGCAGCGCGTGGCGATCGCGCGGGCGCTCTCGATGGATCCCATCGCGATGCTGTTCGACGAACCCACCTCGGCGCTCGACCCCGAGATGATCAACGAAGTGCTCGACGTGATGGTCGAACTCGCCCAGGAAGGCATGACCATGATGTGCGTGACGCACGAAATGGGCTTTGCGAAGAAGGTCGCGCACCGCGTGATCTTCATGGACAAGGGCGCCATCGTCGAGGACGACCGCAAGGAAGACTTCTTCGCCAATCCGAAGTCGGATCGCGCGAAGGATTTTCTGGCGAAGATCCTGCACTGATGGGGTGAATTCGCGCCGGCCGTCGTTCGGCGGCCAGCAAAAAAGCCGCGCGGCCCTTCGGGCTGGCGCGGCTTTTTTACGTGCGTGATGTGGCGTAGCGTGAAGTCGCGTGGACAAAAAGGCCTTATTCGCCCCAGCTCTGCAACGCCGCCACGGCTTCCGGATCGACGGCGCCGGGCTGCTGCGCGCACGGCGACACGCGCGACGCGCTCGCCGACGCATCGAGCGACGGATTCTTGAGCTTGTCGAGCACCTTCTGGGGCACCGGCACGCTGGTCTGCGCAACGACTTCGCCGTGCTGGAACATCAGCAGGTCGCCGGGCGCGAAACGCGTCCAGACTTCGTTGTCGGTGAGCGGCGCGGTGGCGATCACGGCCACGCGGTCCTCGGGCGTCGTGTACTTCGCGAAGTCGATCGACACGTCGGCATCGACGAGATGCGCCGTGGAGAACGGCCAGCGCCGCACCAGATAGTGGAGATGCGTGGAGCAATGCGCGAACAGCGCCTGACCGTTCGACATCAGGAAATTGAAGACGCCGAACTGCGTGATCTCGCGCGTGAGCGTTTCGAGCGTGGCGAACAGTTCTTCGAGCGGCGGCTGCGAAGTCGGAAACGCCTTGCGCAGACCTTGCAGCAACAGGCAGAACGCGCGTTCGCTGTCGGTGGTGCCGACCGGCTGGTAGATGCCCGACATCACCGGATTGAAGTCCTGCAGGTCGCCGTTGTGCGCGAAGATCCAGTGGCGGCCCCACAGTTCGCGCTGGAACGGATGGCTGTTCTCCAGCGCGCAACTGCCCTGGGTGGCCTTGCGGATATGTGCGATGGTGTTGCGCGACTTGATGGGGTAGTTCTTCACCATCTCGGCGATGGGCGAGCGCGCCGACGCCTGATTGTCGATGAAGAGGCGGCAGGCCTTGTCCTCGAAGAACGCGATCCCCCAGCCGTCGGCGTGGTGGTCAGTGGCGCCGCCGCGCGCCGCGAATCCTGTGAAGGAGAACGTGACGTCCGTCGGCGCGGCGCAGTTCATTCCGAGAAGTTGGCACATGGTGCTGGTGTCGTGCTGCGGGCGAAGCTGGGCGCGTGACCCGGTACAATGATGATTTTCCAAGCATATCACCGGCCCGCCGCGCGCCAATACGAAATTTGTCGGATGCTTTCCGCGCCGGCTCACAAGGCCGCCGCGCGGGCATCGGCGAGGCGCGTCAGGTCGCACGTTGTCGTGCGCACGCGACGCCTCCCGTCGGACGTGCTGGTAGGTGATCAGACGCGACGCGCGCCGCCCGCGATATGCCTGGAATGGACGGAACGCCGCCGCCGGCGCTCCGATCGATCCCTAGCCGCGCCTCACATCACGCCATGAACGCATCTTCCCCCACGACCCTCACGCTTTCCCGCCCCGACGACTGGCACCTTCACGTGCGCGACGGCGCGATGCTCGCGGCGGTCCTGCCGCACACGGCGCGCCAGTTCGGCCGCGCGATCATCATGCCGAACCTCAAGCCGCCGGTCACGACGACCGAGCTGGCCTCCGCGTATCGCGACCGCATTCTCGCGGCGCTGCCCGCGGGCCTGAAGTTCGAGCCGCTGATGACGCTGTACCTGACCGACAACACGCCGCCCGAGGAAATCCGCCGCGCGAAGGCGAGCGGTTTCGTGCATGGCGTGAAGCTGTATCCGGCGGGCGCGACCACGAATTCGGACGCGGGCGTGACCGACATCCGCAAGTGCGCGAAGACGCTCGAAGCGATGCAGGAAGTGGGCATGCCGCTGCTCGTGCACGGTGAGGTGACGAGCGCCGACATCGACCTGTTCGATCGCGAGAAGGTCTTCATCGACCGCGTGATGACGCCGCTGCGCCGCGATTTCCCGGGCCTGAAGGTGGTGTTCGAGCACATCACGACGAAGGACGCCGTCGACTACATCCGTGCCGATAACGCCGCGCCCGGTCTGCTCGGCGCGACGATCACGGCGCACCATCTGCTCTACAACCGCAACGCGATTTTCCTGGGCGGCATCCGTCCGCACTATTACTGTTTGCCGGTGCTCAAGCGCGAGACGCATCGCGTGGCGCTGGTCGAGGCGGCCACGTCGGGCGACGCGCGCTTCTTCCTTGGCACCGACAGCGCGCCGCACGCGAAGGGCCTGAAGGAACACGCCTGCGGCTGCGCGGGTTGCTACACGGCGCTGCACGCGCTCGAGCTTTACGCCGAAGCGTTCGAGAACGCGGGCGCGCTCGACAAGCTCGAAGGCTTCGCGAGCTTCTTCGGTGCGGACTTCTACGGCCTGCCGCGCAGCGCCGAAAAGGTCACGCTGCGCCGCGAAGAGTGGACGCTGCCCGCCGAAGTGCTGGCCGGCGACGTGCCCGTCGTGCCGCTGCGTGGCGGCGAGACGATCGGCTGGAAGCTGGTTTGAGTTTGATGTCCGGCGAGACGTCCGGCATGACGCCGGGTGCAGTGTCCGGCGCGGTGCCGCCCACGCTCGATGCGCACGCATCGAGTGCGGCGCGCGCCGAGCCCGCGGCGTTTGCGGCTTCGCTCAAGCGCCGCAGTCTGCCCGAAGGCAGTTTCGCCGACATCGACTGGGCGCGGCCGTGGTTCGCCCAGCACGATGCGCGCGGGCGGCGCTGGCAGCAAGCGGCGCTCGCGAGCTATGCGCGCTATCTGGATGAACTGAACGCCGATGCGCGCGCGGCCGGTCATCGCACCGGGCGCGGCGAGGCGCTTGGCTTCATCGCTCAGGACGATCTGCCCGAGGGCGCGTCCTACGAAGGGCACATCGCCGCGACGGGCGGCGTGCCCACGCGCCACAACCTCCACGACTTCTTCAACGCGCTGCACTGGTTCGCGTTTCCGCGCATCAAGGCGGCGCTCAACGCGCGCCAGGCGGCGGCGATCGACGTGCTGGGCGTGGGTCCGAGGCGCGGCGACGTGCGCGACGCACTCACTTTATTCGACGAAAACGCCGTGCTGTTCGCGTGCGCCGATCCGGCGCTCACGCAGGCGCTGCGCGGCTTCGACTGGCGCACGCTGTTCGTGACGGCGCGCGCGCACTGGGAATCGGCGATCGACGAAACGCTGGATGGCGCGGCGCGCTGCGAAGTGCGCGTGTTCGGCCACGCGCTGCTCGAAAAGCTCATCGCGCCGTATGCCGCGTGCACGGCGCACGCGTGGATCGTCGAGGTGCCGCAGGCCTATTTCATGTGGCCGCGCGCCGAACGCAACGCGTATCTCGACGCCACGGTCAGCGCCGAACTCGCCGCGAGCGAGCAGTTGAGCGGACGCAGCTTCGCGCCGCTGCCGGTGCTCGGCATTCCCGGCTGGTGGACGCCCAACGAAAACAGCACGTTCTACGACGACGCCACAGTGTTCCGTCCGGGCCGGCGCGCGCGCTGAATCGCTCCTGCCTGGTCGCTGCGTAGTCCCCGCGTAGTCCGGAGGTGGCAGGCACAGTCCGCGTGACCGTGCTAAGATCGCGCCTCGCAAAGCAGGCTAGGCAGTCGCGGCCCCGAGGTTTCGGCCAAGGGGGCGAGGAAAGTCCGGACTCCACAGGGCAGGGTGATGGCTAACGGCCATCCGTGGCGACACGCGGAACAGGGCAACAGAGAACAGACCGCCGATGGCCCGATTTCGGTCGGGATCAGGTAAGGGTGAAACGGTGCGGTAAGAGCGCACCGCGTCTGCGGTGACGTAGACGGCACGGTAACCTCCACCCGGAGCAATTCCAAGTAGGCAGGCGCGCATCTTCGGGATGCAGGATGGGGCCCCCATTTCGTCTGCGGGTAGGAAGCTTGAGCGCGTCAGCAATGGCGCGCCTAGAGGAATGGCTGCCACGCGCGGCGCGTCTTCGGACGCGCCGTGTGCACAGAATCCGGCTTATCGGCCTGCTTTGCCGCCTCATATCGACAAAAAGCCGGCGCGGTTCATTGAGAACCGCACCGGCTTTTTTCATTTGCCGCCGCCGGAATCGCCGGTGTGCGCGTGTCTTACGCTGCGACGATCTCGAACGAGTGCGTGATCTCGGCGGTCTTGCCGATCATGATCGACGCCGAGCAGTACTTGTCGTGCGACAGGTTGATCGCGCGTTCCACGGTCGCCGGGTTCAGGTTCTTGCCCGTCACGGTGAAGTGGAAGTGGATCTTCGTGAACACCTTGGGATCTTCGCTCGCGCGGTCGGCCTTGAGCGTCACGCTGCAGCCGCTCACTTCCTGACGGCTCTTCTTCAGGATCAGCACCACGTCGTAGGCCGTGCAGCCGCCCGTGCCGAGCAGCACCATTTCCATCGGACGCGGCGCGAGGTTGTGGCCGCCGCCTTCCGGTGCGCCATCCATGTTGACGAGGTGACCGCTGCCCGTTTCGGCGGCGAAGGCCATGCCGTCCTGACCCATCCAGCTAACTTTGCATTCCATGCGCTTGCCTCAGCTCAATATTCTCGATTCAGCCGGCATTGTAGCCCGCGTCTTACAGGTATGTCCGGGGGGGACATGGCGCGTGCGGCTTATGCCCGTCGCTTGTATGTTGCGACGCCACATCCCACGAACAAGGGGGATTTCCCTGACGCAATTAGGGAGATAGCTCTAGTTGTGCTGCCCAGCCGTGCCGAAGCAATCGCTCAATGCATTGATTGTTATGGGAAAAATCGCCGGTGCGCCGCTAAATCAGAATTTCACATTATGGTTTCGTCTTTCACGATATAAATTTCCTTGCGTCGCACAAGGCCGATCCGTATAATTCGTCTCATTGGTTGTCGTGCTTCACGACACCTCAGCATGTCTCCTCCACCCTCCTCCAAAAGGTGGATTAAGCCCGAGCCAACACGCTTGGGCTTTTTTTCGTCCGCGTTTTTTGTGCCCGAACCGGTGCGCCTGGCGCCTCGCCAGCAGAAAGTCCGCACAAATTTTGACCGCTGCTCAAATTTCCCTTTATAATCCAAGGTTTCCCGCATTCATGCCCGCGGGAGAAACGGGTAACCCGATGGAAACGATGGAAACCAACGGGAAGCCCGACCAGGGAGAGCCTGCGCCGGCGCCAACGAGTGCCACTACACAAGCAGGACCGAATCAGGGCACAAGTTATTTTTTGGATCGATCATGAAGACTTTTTCCGCCAAGGCACATGAAGTGCAGCGCGAATGGTACGTGATTGACGCGACGGATAAGGTTCTCGGCCGTGTCGCCAGCGAAGTGGCGCGCCGTCTTCGCGGCAAACACAAGCCTGAGTTCACCCCGCACGTCGACACTGGCGATTTCATCGTCATCATCAACGCCGGCAAGCTGAAGGTCACGGGCAACAAGACCACGGACAAGAAGTACTACCGTCACTCGGGTTACCCGGGCGGTATCTACGAAACGACGTTCGGCAAGATGCAAGAACGCTTCCCGGGCCGCGCGCTCGAGAAGGCAGTTAAGGGCATGCTGCCGAAGGGCCCCCTGGGCTACGCGATGATCAAGAAGCTCAAGGTCTACGCAGACGCAACGCATCCGCACTCGGCACAACAGCCGAAGGCGCTCGAGATCTAAGGGGAGCCCACATGATCGGTAACTGGAATTACGGTACGGGCCGCCGCAAGAGCGCAGTCGCTCGTGTCTTCATCAAGTCGGGCAAGGGCGACATCATCGTCAACGGTAAGCCCATCGCCGACTACTTCTCGCGCGAAACGTCGCTGATGATCGTGCGTCAACCGCTGGAACTCACGAACCACGGCGCGACGTTCGACATCAAGGTGAACGTGAACGGCGGCGGCGAAACCGGCCAGGCCGGCGCAGTTCGCCACGGCATCACGCGCGCGCTGATGGACTACGACGCAACGCTCAAGCCGGCACTGTCGCAAGCTGGCTTCGTGACGCGTGACGCACGTGAAGTGGAACGTAAGAAGGTCGGTTTCCACAAGGCACGTCGCCGCAAGCAGTTCTCGAAGCGTTAATCGCGCTTTGGCGTGCGCTCCTCGCGGAAGCGCACGTTACTGCAAAAACCGCCTCGCGCAGGAATGCGCCTGGCGGTTTTTTCGTTTACGGGACACGCCCCTATTCGAGATATGAGTCAAGAATGTGGCGAGAAACCCTTGATTTCCTGGGCTTAAGCACGATCTCAGGAACAGCCCTACAATAGCGGCTAGAAGCTTTTTTGGAGAGTTCGAATGAACGCTGTCACCGAGACCCCCGTGACTGAAATGCCCGGTCCCTTCGTTTTTACCGACGCAGCGGCTGACAAGGTCAAGCAACTGATCGACGAGGAAGGCAACCCGGAGCTGAAGCTGCGCGTGTTTGTGCAAGGCGGCGGCTGCTCGGGCTTCCAGTACGGATTCACGTTCGACGAGACCGTCAACGAAGACGACACCGTGATGAACAAGAACGGCGTCCAGTTGCTGATCGACTCGATGAGCTATCAGTACCTCGTCGGCGCCGAGATCGACTACAAGGACGATCTGAACGGCGCGCAATTCGTCATCAAGAACCCGAACGCCTCGACCACCTGTGGTTGCGGCTCGTCGTTCTCGGTCTGAACGAAACGCAGCAGTCGTAAAAAACGGGGCTTCATGCCCCGTTTTCTCGTTTACATCGCCGATCTCGCGCCGCAATCTTCAACGCGGATAAATCGCCCCGAGCACGCGCTCGCCCGCCGCGCCCGTGACCGCCGGCAGATTGCCCGGCTCACGCGCCACGCAGCGCATCGCCAGCCACGCGAACGCAAGCGGCTCCACCTGCTGTGGCGGCACGCCGAGCGCTTCGGTCGTCATGACCGGCACGCCGGCCACACCGCCCGTCTCCAGCGCCTTCTGCAGCGCGTCCATCAGCACCGGATTGCGCGCGCCGCCGCCGCACACGTACACCGCGCGGCAATCGCCCGCATGGCGCTCGATCTCGCGCGCGACGCTCACGGCCGTCAGTGCGACGAGCGTCGCCTGCACGTCGGCGGGCGCGAGCGTGTCGAAATCCTTCAGCTTGGCGTCGAGCCACTGCGCATTGAACAGATCGCGGCCCGTGCTCTTGGGCGGCTGCTGCTCGAAAAACGCCTCGTCGAGCAGGGCGTTCAGCAGCGGCTGCTGCAAGGTGCCGCTGGCGGCGAACTGACCGTTTTCGTCGTAAGGCTTGCCCAGGTGCCGCTCCGACCAGAGGTCGAGCAGCGCATTGGCCGGGCCGCAGTCGAAGCCGCGCACCGAGCCCGTGGCGTCCAGAATCGTGATGTTGCTGATGCCGCCCAGATTGCAGACGACGCGCGTGTCCTCCTGCGAGCCGAACAGCGTTGCGTGGAACGCGGGCACGAGCGGCGCGCCCTGGCCGCCCGAGGCGACGTCGCGGCTGCGGAAGTCCGCGATCACGTCGATATGCGCGAGTTCGGCGAGCAGCGCCGGATTCTGGATCTGCACCGTGAAGCCCTTTTCGGGCCGATGCCGGATGGTCTGGCCGTGTGCGCCGATCGCGCGCACCTCGGCCGCGTTCAGGTTGCCCGCGCGCAGCAGTTCGTGGCAGCAGACCGCGTAACGGGCCGCGAGCGCGTTGCCCGCGAGCGCGGCGCGTTCGATCTCGTTTTCGCCCGGCTGCTGCAGCGAAAAGAGCGCCTCGCGCAGCCCCTGCGCGAAGCCGACGAACGCCTCGGCCAGCACGACCGGCCGCTGGCCCTGCTCGAAGCGCACGGCGATGCCGTCCACGCCGTCCATGCTGGTGCCCGACATCAGGCCGAAATACACGCCGTCGGCGGGATGTGCGCTGTCTTTTCGTGCTTCGCGTGGCGCCACGTTCTGCTCCTCTCGGAAAGGCTAAGAAGGGAATCTGACGGTGATTATCGGGGCAATAGCCATTCGGCGTAAGCCGTTCGGACGAATGGAGCGGATCGGCGGATTGTGCGACCCTGTGTGCTGGTTCCCGGACGCGTCCGCGAGCGCGATTCGCCGCGAAAAACGGCGCATGCCGCCGCAATCCTCGGCCCTGTCAGTCGAATCACGTAAAATCCTGGGTTAGTCCCAGACCTAACGCACTCCAATCGATCGAAGCATGAGCACCGATTCCGCATCTTCCAATGGCGCCAACAGCGGCGCCAAACCCGCCTTTCCGGTCACCGACGAAGTTCGTCACGCGCTCGCCGTCACGAAGCGCGGTGTCGACGAACTGCTGATCGAAGAAGAATTCGAGCAGAAGCTCGCGAAAAGCGCAGCCACCGGCAAGCCGCTGCGCATCAAGCTCGGCCTCGATCCGACCGCGCCCGACATCCACATCGGCCACACGGTCGTGCTCAACAAGATGCGCCAGTTGCAGGATCTCGGCCATACCGTGATCTTCCTGATCGGCGACTTCACCTCGCTGATTGGTGACCCGTCGGGCCGCAACGCCACGCGTCCGCCGCTCACGCGCGAGCAGATCGAGTCGAACGCCAAGACGTATTTCGAGCAGGCCGCGCTCGTGCTCGACCGCGAAAAGACCGAGATCCGCTACAACAGCGAATGGTCGATGCCGCTCGGCGCCGACGGCATGATCAAGCTCGCGTCGCGCTACACGGTCGCGCGCATTCTGGAGCGCGAGGACTTCACCAAGCGCTTCCAGGGCGGCGTGCCGATCTCGATCCACGAATTCCTCTACCCGCTGATGCAGGGTTACGACTCGGTCGCGCTCAACGCCGACCTCGAACTCGGCGGCACGGATCAGAAGTTCAACCTGCTGGTCGGCCGCGAACTGCAAAAGCAGTACGGCCAGGAACAGCAGTGCATCTTGACGATGCCGCTGCTCGAAGGTCTCGACGGCGTCGAAAAGATGTCGAAGTCGAAGCACAACTACGTCGGTATCAGCGAAAAGCCGAACGACATGTTCGGCAAGCTGATGTCGATTTCCGACACGCTGATGTGGCGTTATTTCACGCTGCTCTCGTTCCGTCCGATGGACGAGATCGAAGGCTACAAGCGTGAAATCGAAGCGGGCCGCAATCCGCGCGATTTCAAGGTGCTGCTCGCGCAGGAAATCGTCTCGCGCTTCCACTCGCAAGGCGACGCCGAGCGCGCGCTCGAAGACTTCAACCACCGCGCGAAGGGCGGTGTGCCGGACGATATTCCGTCGGTCACGCTCGCGGGCGCACCGCTGGCGATCGGCCAGTTGCTCAAGCAGGCGGGCCTCGTGCCGTCGACCAGCGAAGCGCTGCGCAACATCGAGCAGGGCGGCGTGAAAATCGACGGCGCCACCGTGTCCGACAAGGGCCTGAAGATCGAAGCGGGCGAGTTCGTCGTGCAGGTCGGCAAGCGCCGCTTCGCGCGCGTGACGCTGACCGCGTGATCGCGCTGATTCAACGCGTGCGCCGCGCGCAGGTGGACGTCGAAGGACGTGTGACCGGTGCGATCGGCCAGGGGCTGCTCGCGCTCGTCTGTGCCGAGCGCGGCGACACCGAGGCGAACGCCGACAAACTGCTCGCGAAGCTGCTGGGCTACCGCGTGTTCAGCGACGCCGCGGGCAAGATGAATCTGCCGGTGCAGAACATCGACGGCAACGGTACGGCGGGCGGACTGCTGCTGGTGTCGCAGTTCACGCTCGCCGCCGACACGAACAGCGGCCTGCGCCCGAGCTTCACGCCGGCCGCGCCGCCCGACGAGGGCCGCCGCCTGTTCGACTATTTCGTCGCAGCGGCGCGCGCGAAGCATCCCGTCGTGGAGACCGGCGAATTCGGCGCCGACATGCAGGTGTCGCTCGTCAACGACGGTCCCGTGACGTTCTGGCTCCAGGTGCGTAACGACGCATCCGCTGGCGCACGCAACTAACCGCGGTTTCCGTTCCGCTTTTTCATCGCCGACTCATGACCACGCAGATTCTTTTCATCCGTCACGGTGAAACCGCCTGGAACCGCATCAAGCGCATCCAGGGCCATATCGACATTCCGCTCGCCGAGAGCGGCGTCGAGCAGGCGCAGCGGCTCGCCGCGAAGATCGCGCAGGCCGCGCAAGCGGGAACGCGACTCGATGCGGTGTGGTCCAGCGACCTGATGCGCGCGCAACAAACGGCGCAGCCGATTGCCGACGCGCTCGGTCTGCCGCTGCAACTGACCGAAGGCGTGCGCGAGCGCAACTACGGCGCGTTCCAGGGCCACGACAGCAACGAGATCGCCGAGCGTTTTCCCGATGAATACGCGCACTGGCAAACGCGCGATCCCGGTTTCGAGCCGCCCGAGGGCGAGTCGCAGCGCACGTTTTATCACCGCGTTCTGCACGCGCTGGAACCGATCCTCGCGCAGCATCCCAAAGGTCGCATCGCGGTCGTCGCGCATGGCGGCGTGCTCGATTGCATCTACCGTTTCGCCAACGGCATCGAGCTGGCCGCGCCGCGCGCGTGGCCGTTGCTGAATACGAGCGTCAATGTCGTCGATTTCACGCGCGACGGCAGTGTGACGCAGGCGAACGTCGTCGACTGGGGCGATGTCTCGCATCTGCCCACGGCCAGCGACGACGACGGCCTCAAGCGCGCGACCTGAGCGCGCGGGTGCATGCGTCACTTGAGCGCTGGATAAGCGCCATCTGAGCACTAACTGAGCGCATCCCACCGCCTCGGGCCGTCCGGCCCGGACATCCCCCCCTAGCATCGCTGTCAAGCGGCTTACCCGCCTCTTACGACGGCTTTCCAAAGGCCAACCGCAAAGCGGGGGCGCCTGATACCATTCATCCGACCTTTGTGCTTTGCCGCATCGGTGGGGCCTCGCCGCGATTTCCCGTGTTCCGGGCGATGGCCGCGAGCGCCGGCCGCGCGTTGAAGAGGAATGCGCGCGCACCACGGGCAGGCGGTGCCGACGAAGCCAGGGTTGCATACGAAAGGCAGTTTCCAGAACAAATCGCAGGAGATTTTCAATGACGTTCAAGCTTCACAAGCTGTTGCCGGTCAGCGCCGCCGTGCTCGCGTTCGGCGCGATGTGCGCGAATGCATCCGCGGATCAGGTCGTCAAGATCGGCCACGTCGGTCCGCTCACGGGCGGTTCGGCGCACCTCGGCAAGGACAACGAAAACGGCGCGCGTCTCGCGATCGAAGAGATCAACGCCAAGGGGCTGACGATCGGCGGCCAGAAGATCACGCTCGCGCTCGACGGTCAGGACGATGCCGCCGACCCGCGCCAGGCCACTCAGGTCGCGCAGAAGCTCGTCGACGACAAGGTCGTCGCCGTGATCGGCCATCTGAATTCGGGCGCGTCGATTCCCGCCTCGAAGATCTATAGCGACGCCGGTATCGTGCAGATCTCGCCGTCGTCGACGAATCCGTCCTACACGCAGCAGGGCTTCAAGACCACGTACCGCGTGGTCGCCACCGACGCGCAGCAAGGTCCGGCGCTCGCCGACTACGCGCTCAAGAGCCTGAACGTGAAGAGCGTCGCCGTGGTCGACGACTCGACCGCCTACGGCCAGGGCCTCGCGAACGAGTTCGAAAAGACCGCGAAATCGCTCGGCATGAAGGTCGTTTCGCACGATGCGACCAACGACAAGGCCGTCGATTTCCGCGCGATTCTCACGAAGATCAAGGGCGAGAATCCGGACGCGATCATGTACGGCGGCATGGATTCCACCGGCGGTCCGTTCGCCAAGCAGGCGCGCCAGCTCGGCCTGCGCGCGAAGGTGCTGGCGGGCGACGGCGTCTGCACGGAAAGCCTCGCGCAGCTCGCAGGCGCGGCGGCGGACAACATCGTCTGCTCGCAGGCCGGCATGGCGCTCGAGCGCATGGACGGCGGCGCGGCGTTCTCGGCGAAGTATCAGAAGCGCTTCGGCCATCCGGTCGAATACGATGCGCCGTTCACCTATGACGCGGTGTATATCGTCGTCGATGCGATGAAGCGCGCGAACTCGACGGACCACGCCAAGATCCTCGCGGAAATCCCGAGCACGAACTACAAGGGCGTGATTGGCGAGACGGCGTTCGATGCGAAGGGCGACCTGAAGCACGGCGTGATCTCGCTCTACAACTACAAGGCGGGCAAGAAGACGCTGCTCGACGTGGTGAAGATGTAAGTGCGCGTGCCACGTCACGTTGCGTTGCGCTGATTCACGCCGGGTTACGCGGCAAGCGTGATGCGGCGCCGGCGCGAACGCGAAGCGATGCAAAGCGGCCAGTCTGCGCGAGCGGACTGGCCGTTTTCTTTTACGTGGACGATGTCGGCGGGGCGGCCGCGCGGCGGCGCGCGACATCTCGCGCCGCCGCGTATCGAGACGCCAGAGCGCGCGTCGTTCGATTCGTCCGATTTACCCGATTGCTTCTGAACATGTCCCGCCTTCCCTACCTCCGGTCCGCGCCGGCCATCGGCCTGGCGCTCGGCTTCGCGCTGTTCGCCCAGCCGGGCGGCGCCGAACCCGTGCCGGCCTCCTCCATGGTCGTCAGCCTCGTCGTGCAGCAGAGTTGTCTGATTAGTGCGAGCGAGGGTGTCAGTGCGACCGCGCCTGCGGTCAGTTGTCTGCACGGCGAGCCGTATCTGGTCTCGCAATCCGAAGCGCCGGCCATGCAGATGGCGTCGGCGGTGCAGTTCGATTCGCAGCGGTCGTCGCGGGCGTTCTGGACGGTGACGTTTTAAGGGCGTTGCGGCAGTCGTTGCGGCGATATCCGCAGCTCAGCGCTCACACGCAGCCAGCGATTGCCCGCCCGTTTCCTGCCACGCGGGTTGTTGAGCAAAAGCCGCTAAATCCGCGTGCAAATCCATTGCGGGCGACTCGTTCGCATACGTCGCCGGACACGCTCGACGATCCGCTGCATCGACACGCGGCGCGAGCACGATAACCCCGACGATCGCGCCGATCACCGCCACCATGACCACGCCGCCCGCGAACCAGGCGAGCGCCTCGTCCTGTGCTTCTTCGTGCGTTAGTTCGCGAACCTCCTGACGCCGCTTCTCGCTCCACTTCTCGCGCGATTTCGCTCGCCCGTTCGGCCAGGTTTCCGCACACGCACAATCCCCTTTCGATTCCCGCATCGCCTTCCCCAAATGATTAGCAAGACAATCGTTTGCCGCAAAAAAGACCGCACTCACGTCAGTCCCTTGCGAATCTTCCGCATCCCCGTCACTGTCGATTCGAATAGCTCGCCGCCCACTTTCGCCTGCAAGGTGCGCGCGATTTCCGCGCTCGCGAGATTGATCGGCGCTTCGAGCGCGAGGCCTTTCGCCGTCGGAAACAGCTCCCACTCGCGCGCATCGGCCTCGCCCTGGCGCCGCTCCACCAGCTGCTTCTCGCCGAGATTGTCGACGAGGCGCGTCGCCGTGGGTCGCGCAATGCCGAGCGTCTGCGCGACGTCGCTGGCGAGGCAACCCGGCTTCGCGAGCACCACGCGCAGCACGAAACCCTGCGCGGGCGTCAAGCCGAACGGCGCGTAGACGGCGGCCCATTCGCGCTCCACGAGACGCGCGAGCGCCGCCGAATTGAAGTAAAGGCAGTGATCGAACATGCGCCCATGAAATCACGGATTGATTAGCAAGGCAACCGTTATCGCGGTCTCGCGCGCCTCTTTTTCCGCATTGCAACACGACCGATACCCGTCGAATACCCCACTAAACGACCAGGAAAACGACGCCTCAAATGATCTGGCCCGGAAAAAAATTCTTCTATAAGACTGGCCGATTCGGTCGGCTTTTCGCAAGGGTCTTTACCAGCTTGACAGAGAATCAGGGGCCAAAACGAAAAAGGGCCCGGAAGCCCTGCTGAGCGCCGCTGGCAGCCCGATTTCCCTTATGTGACGGCCATTTGGCGCGATAACGTTTTCAGCGCCAGCGCCGCCCGAAGGCGGCAAACGCGACGACTTCGCGACGAAACGACGCCACGCAACGCAATTTCACGATATGAAATCCTTGTTCGATTGGCCCCCGGGCCTCTCCAAAATCAGGCAAAATCCAGGTGTTTCGCCGACTGCGCGCAGCCGGTGGTGTCACCACCCTGTTTGAGAACCCGCCAAGAAGCCGATGAGTACCCAGCAACCCACCATCATCTATACCCTGACCGATGAAGCGCCGCTGCTTGCCACCAGCGCGTTTCTGCCGATCATCCGCACCTTCGCTGCGCCGGCCGGCGTGAACGTCGAGACCAGCGATATTTCCGTGGCGGGCCGTATCCTCGGCGAGTTTCCGGAATTCCTCGCGGAAGACCAGCGCGTCCCCGACAACCTGGCTGAACTGGGTCGTCTGACGCAACTGCCGGAAACCAACATCATCAAGCTGCCGAACATCAGCGCATCGGTGCCGCAGCTCGTCGCCGCGATCAAGGAACTGCAGGGCAAGGGCTACAAGATCCCCGACTTCCCCGAAGATCCGAAGACCGACGAAGAAAAGGCGATCCAGAAGCGCTATTCGAAGTGCCTCGGCTCGGCCGTGAACCCGGTCCTGCGTGAAGGCAACTCGGACCGCCGCGCGCCGCTGGCCGTCAAGAACTACGCGAAGAAGCACCCGCACAGCATGGGCGAGTGGAGCATGGCTTCGCGCACGCACGTCGCGCACATGAAGCATGGCGACTTCTACCACGGCGAAAAGTCGATCACGACCGACAAGGCGCGCGAAGTGCGCATGGAACTCGTGACGAAGAGCGGCGAGACCATCGTCCTCAAGCCGAAGGTTTCGCTGCAGGCCGGCGAGATCGTCGACAGCATGTTCATGAGCAAGAAGGCCCTGCTGGCTTTCTACGAAGACCAGATGGAAGACGCGCGCAAGACGGGCATCATGCTCTCGCTGCACGTGAAGGCGACCATGATGAAGGTCTCGCACCCGATCGTGTTCGGCCACGCCGTGCGCACGTTCTACAAGGACGCGTTCGCGAAGCACGCCAAGCTGTTCGAACAACTGGGCGTGAACGTCAACAACGGTCTCGTCGATCTCTACACGAAGATCGAAACGCTGCCGGAATCCCAACGCGAAGAAGTCATCCGCGACATGCACGCGTGCCACGAGCACCGTCCGGCGCTGGCGATGGTCGATTCGGCCAAGGGCATCTCGAACCTGCACGCACCGAACGACGTGATCGTCGACGCATCGATGCCCGCGATGATCCGCGCAGGCGGCAAGATGTGGGGCGCCGACGGCCGCCCGGCCGACACGAAGTGCCTGATTCCGGAAAGCACGTTCGCGCGCATCTACCAGGAAATCATCAACTTCTGCAAGACCAACGGCGCATTCGACCCGAAGACCATGGGTACGGTGCCGAACGTCGGCCTGATGGCGCAGAAGGCTGAAGAGTACGGTTCGCACGACAAGACCTTCGAAATCCCGCAGGACGGCACGGCGCGCATCGTCGACAACGCCACGGGCGAAGTGCTCGACGCGCTCACGCAGCCGGTCGAGCAAGGCGACATCTGGCGCATGTGCCTCGTGAAGGACGCGCCGATCCGCGACTGGGTCAAGCTCGCCGTCACGCGCGCGAAGAACTCGAACACGCCGGCCGTGTTCTGGCTCGACCCGTATCGTCCGCACGAAAACGAAGTGATCAAGAAGGTCGAAACGTACCTGAAGGATTACGACCTGACCGGCCTCGACATCCAGATCATGTCGCAAGTCCGCGCGATGCGTTACACGCTCGAACGCGTGATCCGCGGCCTGGACACGATCTCGGTCACCGGCAACATCCTGCGCGACTACCTGACCGACCTGTTCCCGATCATGGAACTGGGCACGTCGGCGAAGATGCTCTCGATCGTTCCGCTGATGGCCGGCGGCGGCATGTACGAAACGGGCGCGGGCGGTTCGGCGCCGAAGCACGTGCAGCAGCTGGTTCAGGAAGACCACCTGCGCTGGGACTCGCTCGGCGAATTCCTCGCGCTGGCCGTCTCGCTGGAAGACCTCGGCATCAAGACGAACAACGCGCGTGCCAAGCTGCTCGCGAAGACGCTCGACGCCGCCACCGGCAAGCTGCTCGACAACAACAAGGGCCCGTCGCCGAAGACCGGCGAGCTGGACAACCGCGGCAGCCAGTTCTATCTGTCGCTGTTCTGGGCGCAAGAGCTGGCCGCGCAGAAGGACGACGCGGAACTCGCCGCTCACTTCGCGCCGCTCGCGAAGGCACTGGCCGAAAACGAGCAGAAGATCGTTGCCGAACTGGCCGCTGTTCAGGGCAAGCCGGTCGACATCGGCGGTTACTACAAGCCCGACTTCGCGAAGCTCGCGGAAGTCATGCGTCCGAGCAAGACGTTCAACGACGCGCTCGCAGCCGCAGCAAAGTAAGTGATTTCATGCGCCCCGCGCTTCGTGGGGCGTCGTGAGATTCACGCAAAACGCCCTTGCAGCTTCACGCTGCGAGGGCGTTTTTTTATGCCTCGGCAATTCGTTCGCGATGCTTATTTTTTCGCCAGCGCGATTTCATAGCGGATATGGCCGCTGCGCGTGGCGACGCGGTCGTACACGGCCTGCGCCGCTTCGTTTGCGTCGTTCGTGATCCAGTAAATGCGAAACCAGTTCTCGCGCTCGCCGATCTCGCGCAGGCGCTCGATGAAAGCCGTGGCGACACCCTTTCTGCGTCCCTGCGGCGCCACGTACAGATCCTCCAGATAGCAGACCGTCTGATCGCTCCAGGTGTTCGGATGCAGCACGTAGTTGCACAGACCCAGCGGCTCGCCGTCCTCCCCGTGCGCGATCAGCGCGTGAATCGGCTCCGCCGGATCGGCGATACGCGCCCACGTGCGCGCATTCACGCGCTCGTCGAGCGTCACCTCGTAGTGGCGGCAATAGGCCTGCCAGAGCGCGAGCCACTCGGCATGATCGGCGGCCTCGACGGGACGGATGGCGAAATCGGCGGACGGCACGAACGGGCTCCTGGTGATGGAAAACACGGGCGGCGGGCCTTCATCGTAACCCATCGATTGACGATGCCGCCGACGCCTCGCACTGGACGGCAAGCATGCAAGCCGCTATGCTGAAATCATTCATTCCGATGACTTCCGCAATCTGAAATCATGCCTGCCGATATCAGGACGATCGATCTGAACCTGCTGCGCGCGCTCGACGCTCTGCTCGACGAACGCAACGTCACGCGCGCCGCGCGCCGTCTCGCGCTCACGCAACCCGCCGTGAGCGGCATGCTCGTGCGCCTGCGCGAAGCCTTCGACGATCCCCTCTTCATCCGCACGCAACGCGGCATCGCGCCGACGCTGCGCGCGCTCGAACTCGTCGCGCCGCTCAAGCAGATTCTCGGCGAAGTGGAAACGCTGCTCACGCCGCAAGCCTTCGATCCCGCGAGCGCCGACTTCACGCTCACGCTCGCCGCGACCGACTACGCGCTGCAAGCCGTGGTCGCGCCGTATCTCGCGGTGCTGCGTCGCGAAGCGCCGGGCATTCGCGTGGCCGTGGTGCCGGTGCAGGATCCGTCGCTGCATGCGCAACTGGCGCGCGGCGACGTCGACGTGGCGCTCGTCACGCCCGAGAGCACGCCCGCCGATCTGCACGCGCGGCGTCTATTCGACGAACGCTATGTCTGCGTGATGCGCGCCGATCATCCCGATGCCGCGCGCGGACGCATCACGCTCGCGCGTTTCTGCGCGCTCGATCACGCGCTGGTGTCGTACACGGGCGGCAGCTTTCACGGCGTCACCGACGAAGCGCTCGCGCAGCATGGCCGCGCGCGCCGCGTCGCGCTCTCGGTCACGAGCTTTCTCGTGCTGCCCGAAATCCTGCGCGCGAGCGATCTGATCGCCGTGGTCCCGCAGCGGCTCGCGCAACGCGCCGAAGGTCTCGCGGTGCTGCCCGCGCCGCTCGAGATTCCGGGCTTCACCAAGACCGCCGCGTGGCACGAGCGCACGCATCGCGATCCGGCGCGGCGCTGGGCACGCGCGTTGCTGTTCGAGACCTGCGAATCGCTTCACGCGGCCGCGGCCTAACTGTTCGAGCCTCGCGATTTAAGCGATTCGTCCAGCATTCGATCCTGCTTGCGGACGCAGCCAGTTTTGCAGTCGTTTCGAAAGGCAGCGCTGTACACCGATCAGCACACGAACATCACAACCACCGCGCCGGCACATAACGCGCGTCCCGCGCACGCCAGGCGTTAGAATCGAAACTCCTTTTTTCACTTCGCCCTCATCCATGCTTCGACCTTCTGCACCGGAAAACGAAGCGGAGCGTGTGGAAATTCTGCGGTCGTTCCAGTTACTCGACACCCAGCCCGAGGAACGCTTCGACCGCATCACGCGCCTCGCACGACGCCTGTTCAACGTTCCCATCGCGGCGGTCACGCTCGTCGATACGGGGCGTCAATGGTTCAAGTCTCATCCTGGCCTCGACGTTTCCGAAACGCCGCGCGACGTCTCGTTCTGCGGCCACGCGATTCTCGGCGACGACCTCTTCTTCGTCAGCGACGCGCGTACGGACGTGCGCTTCGCCGACAACCCGCTCGTCACGGGCGTGCCGAACATCCGCTTCTATGCGGGCTGTCCGCTGTCGGCCGGGCATCAGATGCGCATCGGCACGCTCTGTCTGATCGACAGCCGGCCGCGTGAATTCGACGACGAAGAACGCGTCGTGCTGCGCGATCTCGCGGACATGGCGCAGGAAGAAATCGCCGCCACGCAGCTCGCGACCACCGACGAGCTCACCGGCCTCTCGAACCGGCGCGGCTTCAAGCAGCTCGCCGAGCAATCGCTGCGCATGCGCCGCAGCGCGCAGCAGCCGGTCTCGCTGCTTTATCTCGACCTCAACGGCTTCAAGCAGATCAACGACACCTACGGCCATGCCGAAGGCGACCGCGCACTCATTGCGTTCGCAACGATCATGCTGACCGCACTGAGCGAAGGCGATGTAATCGGGCGACTGGGCGGCGACGAGTTCGCGGTCCTGCTCGGCGACGCCGACGAAGCGGGCACGCTGCACGCCATCGAGCGTATCCGCTCGCAGCTCGACGTGTTCAACCGCACGGCGCGCAAGCCCTACGAACTGCGCTGCAGCGTGGGCAACGCGGCGGCCGGCGGCGACTTCGACGGCTCGGTCGACGACCTGCTGGTGCGCGCCGACACGTCCATGTATCAACAAAAACGCGCGACGGGCAGCGAGCGCCGGTAACGGCGTCGCGCGCCCTTCATGCGTTTTTCGCATGTTTTTCGCGGCGGCTATTTTTGTCCGCGGATGTCGTGCGATTTCCGGCGGCGTATCGTCATCAGGTGGGGCACGCTACTTGCTTGCTCCCGATGATTACTGAATACGTTCGTCGGGGATCGAGATGATGAAATCACTACACGAAGCGCGCGAGCGCACGACGCTGGCCGTGACCGGCCTGGCCGTTGGACTCGCTGCGACGGCGGCGGGCGCCGGACTCTGGTTGCGCGCGCTCGGCAACGACAGCGCCGCGAACGCCGACGTGCAGTCGGCTTCGGTGGGCGCGATTCTGCTGGGCGTGTTTCTCGCCATCTGCGCGGGTCACGAGATCTGGCGTAATCGGGCGCGCTAAAGCGCGTTCGCAGGGCTTTCTTCTCCATCATCGCCAGCGTGAGCGTTCACGCTGGCGCGCACACAGCGCCACCGTCAGTTGCGGCCGCGCGCATCGTCCTCCAAGTCATTGCATCGACCTGCACGTCACGCGCGGGCTAATCTGGTGCGCACGAAAACAGGCATCGGCGAGTTTATGCACCACGAAGTCGAGACTTCGCGCGCGGGCGCGCGGCCCGAGGTTCGCCGCCGATCACCGCGCCTGTTTTCAGGTTCAAGTTGACATCACTTTGGCATAACAATATTATTGGTACAACCGTGTACCAATATCCTGACATGCAACAGACCATCGACCGGATTTCGACGATTCCCCTGTACAGCCAGATCAAGCAGATCCTGATCAACGAGCTGCAGGGTGCGGGCAGCGCGACCGCGCCGGCCTTGACGGAGGCCAGCCTGATGAAACGGTTCCATGTGAGTCGGGCGCCGATTCGTCAGGCGCTCAAGGAACTGGTCGACGAGGGCTACGTCGTTCGCCAGCGCGCCAAAGGCACGTTTCCCGTTCACGGCGTGAATGTGCGCCTGCCTCCGGCGCTCGAACTGGGTGGTTTGACCCGCTACCTCACCGAGCAAGGCTTGACGCCGACCTCGCGCGTAACCGGCCTGCAGCGCGTCGAACCGCCCGAAGCCGTCATGGAGGCGCTCGGCCTCACCTCGCCCGAGAAGCTGCTTTATCTCCAGCGCGTCATTTCGGTCAAAGGCGCGCCGTTGGTCTGGGCCTGCACTTACCTTTGCACGCCGCCGGACTTTGCGCCGTCGATCGAAGATCTCGAGCGCGTCGGCACCGTGTTCGCGCTGATCGAGCAGGCGCTGGGCGTCGTGTACACGCGCGGCGAGCAGCACATCTGGGCGTCGGGCGCGAGTCCGGAAGAGGCGCAGGCGCTCGAAGTCGACGTTGGCGCGCCGGTGCTGGTCGCCGAGACGACGCTATTCAGCAGTGACGGGCATCCCGGCGGCTGGCGTCGGGCGGTACACCGCGCCGAAGACTTCAAGTACGCCTTCGGCCTGAGCCGCTGACGGTTTTTTTTGCCCGGTGCTTTGTCATAACAATACAACATTGTAATCAATGAACAGGAGACATCCTCTTGAGTCGCATGACCGTTTCTATCGCTGGCGACGTGCATCGCAGCCCTGAGTCCCTCGGAGGCCGACATGTGCGTTAAACACAGCCAGGGCGTCCCGGAACCGACGCTGCCCTTCACGTCCCTCATCCTTGCCGCGCGCAACGACGGCGGCGTCGAGGCCGGGACCGTCAACACGGTGCTCGGCCCCGTCGACGCCCGCGAACTGGGCATCACGCTGATCAGCGAATCGCTGCTGTACGTGTTGCCTGGCGCGCAGTACGCCTATGACCTCAAGTTCGATCGCGCCGAGATCTTCGACGCCATCGCGGCCAAGCTGCGCGCGTTCAAGGCGGCAGGCGGCGGCGCGATCGTCGACGCGAGCGGCATGTTCGAGGGGCGCGATCTGCGCCTCTACGAAGCGCTGTCACGCGCGACCGGCGTGCATATCGTCGCGTCGACCGGGCAAGGTCCGGAAGCCATGCTCGGCGGCTACTTTCTGACGCCGCAGACCAATCCGCCCGCGCCCTGGCCGGCCGCGAAGTTCGCCGAGATGTTCGGCCGCGAAGTGAACGAAGGCATGGTGGTGCCGCGTTTCGAGCGCCGTGCGCCCGCGGGCCTCGTCGCCACGGCGGTGACCCGCAGCGGCATGACGCCGACCGACGGCAGCCTCGTGCGCGGCGCGGCGCGCGCCGGTTCGACCTACGGCGTGCCCGTCTTCATCCGATACGGCGCCGACGCGCTGGAAGACATGCAGCTCGCGCTCGACGAAGCGCTGAACCCGGATCGTCTGGTCATGGGCGGCATGGATCGCCGCGACGCCGTCGCCAAAGACTGGCCGATGGCGGTTGCACGCGCGGGCGTGCGCGTCGGCATCGACCACATTGGTTCGACCGACCCGCTCTACATCACCGACGCCGAGCGCGTCGACCTGATCGTCGCGTTGATCGAAGCAGGCCACGTCGATCGCATCGTGCTCTCGTCGAGCGCCACCGGCATCGCGTTCGGCGAAACCGGCAACGATCTGCCCTACTGCGACGTGCTGACGACATTCGCGCCGATGCTCGAGGCGGCCGGCGTGTCGCAGGCACACATCGCCCACATTCTGATGACCAACACCGCCCAACTCCTGAGCGTCAACGGGGAAGCCAAATGACACGCGTAAATACAGTGCTGGGCACGATTTCGGCGGCGGAGCTTGGCTTTGTTGCGATCCACGAACACATCGGCTACGGCATGCCCGGTTGCGAGCTCGACAGCCGCTGGTGGAAGACGCCGGAGCAGCGTTATGAAGAGACGGTGCCGAAGCTGCGCCAGTTTCACGAGAACACGAAACCGTGGGGCGCGGCGACCTTCGTGGAAGCCACGGGCATCTGCAACGGCCGCGACATCGACTACTACAAGTCGCTCTCCGACAAGACCGGCGTGCACATCGTCGCGAGCACGGGCTTCGTCGGCGGCGACACCGCGTTGCCGTTCTTCGAGCGCGCGAGCGTCGAGTATCTGACCGACCAGTTCGTGCACGAGATCACGGTCGGTATCGGCGATACGGGCGCGAAGGCCGGGATCATCAAGGTGGGCGTGAGCCGCGGCTTCAAGATGAAGGAGCTCGACCTGCGCATCTATCGCGCGGCGGCGCGCGCCTCGCGCATCACGGGCGCGCCGATTTTCACCCACCTCGCCGTCGACTCCGCGCCGGCGCTGAACATCTTCGCGGAAGAAGAACTGCCCTGCCATCGCGTGCTGTTCGGCCACGCCGACGATGGCGTCAGTCAAGGTCTCGTCAACGAGAAAGGCATTCTGGACGCGGGCGGCCGGATTGGCTTCGACACCTTCGGATACGACCTCGAATTGCCCGATCCGCCGTTCTGGGGCCGCCATCGTCAGGAGCGTCTCAAGCACTTCCTGCGCTTCCTCAACACCGGTCTGGTGAAGCAGGTGCTGGCCTCGGCGGATGCGAACTGCTCGCCGCTCGGCTGGCCAGGCGTGAAGGGCCACACCGTGAATTATCTGTTCGAACAGCTCTTGCCCGACCTGCGCGCCGAAGGCGTCGAGGACGCGGTCATCGACCAGCTGTTCGTGCAGAACACGGCCGAGTTCCTCGCCCTGACGCCGAACCCGCAGCATTGACAGAACAATCAACTCAAGAGACACATCATGACACCCGGTAATTTGAAGAACCTGAATATCGCCGTGATCGGCGCCGGTTATGCCGGCGCCACGGCCGCGCTGGCGCTGAGCCAGGCCGGCGCCACGGTGACGGTCTACGAGCAGGCGCAAGAAGTGAAAGAGGTCGGTGCCGGGATCGGCCTGCGTCCCTCCACGATGGATCAGTTCCGCAAGCTCGGGATATTCGAGCGCATCGCCGCCGTGACGTCGGCGAGCGATTATTTCGAAATCCTCACGGCACTCGGCCAACGCATCGCGATGGAAGAGTGGCCCGAAAAAGAAGCCTTCGGCGCGACCACGCGCTTCGTGCATCGTGGCGACTTTATCGACGCGCTGCTGGGCGTGCTGCCCGAAGGCATGGTGAAGCTGAATCACCGTCTGAGCCAGATCGTCGATAACGGCACTAGCGCCACGGCGGTCTTCGCGAACGGCGTGAGCGTGACGGCCGATCTGATCGTCGGCGCCGACGGCATTCGCTCGCAGGTGCGCCAGCATCTGTTCAGCGACAAGCCGCCGGTTTTCGCGGGCGAACACGCGTATCGCGCCGTCATTCCGGCGGCGGACACCTGCGGTCTCGTGGACGACGGCAACCTGCGCATGTACGTGGGTCACGGCACCAAGATCTATTTGCTGCCGCTGCGTCATCGCGACGAAGTGTCGTTCGACGTCACGTGCCTCGCGACCGACTCCACGCCCGCGCCGGTGGCGAGCAAGGAACAGTTGCTGAAGGTCGTGGCGGGCTTCGATCCGCAACTGGTGGCGATCACCGAGGGACTCGACATGGACAAGGTGAACCTGCGCGCCGTGTACGACATCGACCCGGTGCCGACGTGGCACTCGAATTCGGTCGTGCTGATCGGCGATGCGGCGCACGCGATGCTGCACCATCAGGGACAAGGCGCGAACTCGGCGGTGCTGGACGCCGGCGCACTCGCCGCCTGCCTGCGCGAAGCCGATTCGATTCCGCAAGCGCTGGCGCAATTCCAGGCCAGCCGCAAGCCCGTCACCGACGAACTTCAACGTCTGTCGCGCCAAAGCTGGAGCGAGAACGAAGTCCAAAGCGTCTTCCCGAGCCAGCATCAAGGCGAACTCGCCGCACGGAGCTAAATCATGGCCCTTCATCCTCAGGTTGCCCAGTTCATCGCTTCCCTGCCGCCCCCGCCGCCGGGACCGCTCAATCCGGTCGCCATGCGCGCGGCCGACGAAAGCCACGTTGCGCCCATGGAGCAGCGCCTGCCCGTGCACGCCGTCACCGACCGGATCTTGCCGACGACGACCGGTGACGTGCCCGTGCGCGTCTACCAGCCGACGGCGGCGGACAAGCATCCGCTGCTCGTGTATTTCCACGGCGGCGCATTCTTTCTCGGCAGCCTCAACACGCACGATCACATTGCGCGCGCGCTGGCCAATGCGGCGCAATGCGCCGTCGTGGCGGTCGATTACCGGCTGGCGCCCGAACATGCGTTTCCCGCGGGTCTGAACGACTGCTACGCCGCGCTTGAGTGGATCGCACAGCATGGCCGCGAGCCGGAGAGCGGCATCGGCTGGAATGGCGAGACGCTGGTGGTGGCCGGCGACAGTTCGGGCGGCAACTTCGCGGCCGCCGTCACCGCGATGGCGCTCGATGCGGGCCTGAACTGCATCACGCATCAGGTGCTCTATTACCCGTCGCTCGATCTCGACTTCGATGTCGAGCGCTACGCGTCGCTGAAGACCAACGCCGTCGGCAACGGTCTGGAGACCGCGTCGCTGAAACCGTTCAACGCGTTCTACATCGACAGCGGCGCCGAGCCCGCCAACCCGCTGGTCTCGCCGATCAAGCGTAAAGATCTGACCGGACTGCCCGCGGCGCTCATCATCACGGCGGAGTGCGATCCGCTGCGTGACGAGGGCGAGTTGTATGGCCACGACCTGAAGCAGGCGGGCGTCCCCGTGAAGGTGCATCGCTACGAGTCGGCGGCGCATGGCTTTGTCCAGTACTTCGCCTGGCTTCCCGAGTTTCAGGGCGTATTCGCCGAGACGGCCGATTTCATCCGGAATCCTCAACGATGAAAACCGTCGATATCCACCCGCTGTTCTCGCAGTGGGGACGCTTTGGTCTCTACAGCTTTTTCATCGACGGCAGCGAACCGGCGATTGTCGATACGGGCATCGCCGCTTCGCCCGCCAACGGCATCGCGCCGGCGCTCGCGCAACTGGGCCGGCGCATCGAAGACGTGCGCTGGATTCTGCTGACGCACGGACACATCGACCATATCGGCGGCGCGCACGCGCTGTGGGAACTCACGGGCCGCAAAGCCAAAATCGTGATTCACGAAGCGGACGCGCCGTTCCTTCGTTCCCGCCGCACGCATGTCGACGAGTATCTGGCCGCGCGCGGCCGCTATATCGACGACGCGGGCGCGGAAGCGAAGTTGACGGCCGCCTGCGAGGCCGCGATCTCCGGCGAAATGGAACCCGACGTGATCGTGCGCCACGGCGATGAAATCTCGCTGGGACCGGACGTGAAGATCACGGTGCATTCCGTTCCAGGCCACACGGCCGGATCGGTCGCGTACGTGGTGGAAGGCCAGCGGGACGTTTTCGTCGGCGACACGGTGCAGATTCACGGCGCCGCCAACGGCTTTCCGAGCTACGCCGATCCGGACGCGTACCGCGCGAGCCTGCTGCACCTGCGCGATCACGTAAAGCCGAACCGCCTGTTCCTCGGCCATCCCTATCGCAGCCAGAACGCCGAATCGCTCGGCGTGGTGCTCGATCGCGAACAGGCGGCCGCAAAGATCCAGGAAAGCCTCGACATCGAGGCCCGCGTGCGCGCCGCCACCGAACAATTCGGCCTCGACGGCGACGCCGTTGCGAAAGCCTCCTGTTCGCCCTTCTGCTGTATCGCGCAATACCTGCGCTACGAGGGCGATCCCACGCTCGAACCCTCTCCGTTTTTCACCACTATGCACGGCTACTTCCACAAGGGTTATCGGTCATGATCGTCGTACACAAAGACCTGCGCGTTCCGATGCGCGACGGCGTTCATCTGGCTGCCGATGCCTATCACGCCAAAGGCGACGAGCCGCGTCCGGCGCTGGTCGCACTGAGCCCTTACGGCAAAGAACTTCAGGCGCTGGCGCTCACCATGCCGCCGCAGCGCCGCCCTTCTCCGCTGTGGGACGGCTGCATCGAAGCCGGTGACATCGCGCGCGTGGTGAAGGAAGGCTACGTGCACGTGATCGGCGATGTGCGCGGCTCGGGCGCTTCCGAAGGCGAACACATCGGCAACTACAACGCGGGCGGCGTGCCGCTCGGGCAGGACGCGTACGACTTCATCGAATGGGTCGCCGCGCAGCCGTGGTGCAACGGCGTCGTCGGCATGATCGGCATTTCGTATTTCGGCTCCATGCAGATTTTTGCCGCCGCCGAACGGCCGCCCCATCTCAAGGCCATTTTCGTCAGCGGCGGTCACTTCGACTTCTATGAGACGACCTATCACGGCGGCGTGATGTGGTTCATGCCGCGCGCGGCGCGCGAAGGCCGCGGCGGCGATTCGGGCTGGGCGTTCACGCATCGGCACAAGTCGCGCATGCTGGAAGCGTACTCCGAGGAAGAGGTTCGCCAGCGCGTGGCCGAGCGTCTCGCCGATCCCGACGTCGCGGCCTGGCCGAACCTCGTGCATGTGCTGAACTATCCGATTCACCATGAATCGTGGTTCGACATCGTCACCAATCACCTCGACGGCGAGTGGTACGAAGAACAGAATCCGATCAACCTGGCGAGCAACATCGACATCCCGGTGTATCTGCAGATCAACCAGGGCCGCGGCTGGACCGTCGATGGAACCCTCGAGCTTTTCGACGTGCTCAACGGCCCAAAGAAGCTGGAGATCGGGCCGTATCCGCCGATGCAGACGCGCCCGTGGGTGGACGAGCACGACACCATGTTCCGCTGGTACGACTACTGGCTCAAGGGTATCGACAACGGCATCATGGACGAGCCGCCGGTGAAGGTGCATGTCGAAGGCAGCCGCCAGTGGATGAGCGGCGAGCATTGGCCCGTCACGCCCGTCGAATACCGCTCGCTGTATCTGCGTACGCGCAGCAAGCTGGCGTTCGAACCCGAGCCGCTCGATGCGGAGCATGCGCATGCGGACGGCTTCTATCAGGCGCCGCTGACGGTCGTCGACAAGGTCGAAAAACTGACGTGGTCCACCGAGCCGTTCCAGAGCGCGACGTCGGTGCATGGCGTGGGCGCGGCGCATCTCTACGCGGCCATCGATCAGGACGACACGAACTTCATTCTGCGCATGTGGGACGAAGCGCCGACCGGCAAGCGTCAACTCGTCACGACGGGTTTTCTCAAGGCGTCGCATCGCGAACTCGACGAGCGGACCACCGAAGGCAATCCGTACCATCCGCACACCCGCAGCGTGCCGGTCGAGCCTGGCGTGATCAACGAATACGTGATTCGGCTCTATCCGTTCGCCAATGAGTTCAAGCCCGGACACAAGCTGGTGGTCGAGCTGATGTGCAACGAGCCGATGGTGGATGAGCACAACTCGCTGTTGCCGCCCGACGCGTTCCATCTGCCCGTTGGCCGCGCCGTGAGTCACACCATTTACCGGGATGCAACGCATCTGTCGCGCCTCGTTCTGCCTTTCGCGTCATCGAGCCGATAACCGGCGAGGTGACGGCAGCAGTTGAACCAGCCTGAAGCAATCCGTGAATGAACGGATGAAGAGTCGTTCATTTTAATCGGACTACGAAGTATTTAATCATAAGAAACGGCCGCGACGGGATCGTCGCGGACCGTTCGCCATCGACGAAGACGTTGATTGACATGCAATAAACAGTACTACTATATAAAGGAGACAGCATGACAAACGAAATCGGATATCACAGCAGATTCGGTCGAGTCGGGCAGGCCGTCGTGGGCGCCACATTGGCCGCGATGTCATGCCTCGGGCAGGCGTCGACCTATCAACCGGCCGGCATCGACCTCGGCGCCACGACGTTCAACGACGCATTCGGCTCGACGGAGCCGGGCTGGACGAGCATTCAACTCCTCCAGTACGAACACAACACGAACTTCTATACGAACACGGGCGCGCGCAGCCCGGCGTTCAAGGACGCGCAGCTCAACGCGCTGGTCTGGATGCCGCAGATCGTCTATACGTCGCCGATTCATATTCTCGGCGGCTCGCTCGGGTTCACGGCGATGCTGCCGGTTGCCTGGCTGAATTCGCACTCGACCGAATTCAATCCCTACGCGCCCACGCTGACCTCGCGTTCCGGTGTCGGCGACATTACCTTCGGTCCGTTCTTGCAGATGGCGCCCGTGATCAGCAACGGTCGCCCGGTTTTTGTGCAGCGTTTCGAGTTCGACGTCATTGCGCCCACGGGCGCGTACGATCCGAACCGGCTCGTCAATCCGGGCTCGAACTTCTGGTCGCTCAATCCGTACTGGTCGGTGACGATTCTGCCTACGCCGCAGACCGAAGTGTCGGTGCGTATGCACTATCTGTACAACCTGAAGAACACCAATCCGGGCATCAATAACCCCTTCGAAGTGCCCGACATGATGAACTTTCAGGCGGGCCAGGCGGTGTGGGCCAATTTCGCGGCGGCCTACAAAATCTTGCCGAATCTCGAAGTGGGCCTGAACGGCTTCTGGTTCCGCCAGATCACCGACGACCGCGTCAACGGCGCGAGCCAGGCCGCGGCCCGCACGGCGAATCTCTCGCTGGGCCCGGGCGCCGAGTGGACCATCAGTCGACATGACTTCGTCTTTGCCAACCTCTATTTCCCCGTCGTCGAACGTAACACCTACTCTGGCACGCACGTGAATCTGCGCTGGATTCATGCGTTCTGACAAGGAGACGAACATGCAACAGGCAAGCCAACTCCCGAAAATCGAAAGCGCCCGAGGCATGGCCGCGCTGATGATTGCCCATTGCGCCGGCATGCTGGATCTGGTCGCGCTGCCGTTGTGGGTCGGCACACTGGTCGCGTACTATCGTCTCAATCCGCAACAGGCCGGCACCTTGCCGACGCTGTTTCTGATCGGCGCGTCCTTGTCGAGTGTATTCTTTGCATCGCGCTTCAATCGCGTGAACGCGCGGTGGGCCGCCGTCGCGGGCTTTGCGATTGCGTCGCTAGCGTTCGCGCTGTGTTACGGCCAGACGAGCATGATCACGCTGGCGCCCCTGCATTTCGCAGGCGGCCTGGCGGCGGGAACCGCGCTCAGTTTTACGCACGGCACCATCGGGCGCGCGCTCAATCCGCACCGCGTTTTTGCATGGTCCGGATTGTCGATCGGGATATTCGGCATCGTGTTTCTGGGCGGCGCGCCGGGCTTGCTGGCCAGATTCGGCGGCGCGACCTTGTTCATGGGCTTTGCTGCAATCATGGCACTGGCCGCGGTGATGGGCGTGCTGTCTTTCCCGCGTCCGAGCCGCCAGGACGATGAGCATCGACCGGTTTCGTCGGCGCGCGTTCAACCGCTTTCGCGCGCGGTCTGGTGCTCGATCGTCGGCATCGCCCTGCTCGCGATGACCCAGGCGATGACGCTGAGCTTTTACGAACGCATCGGCATCGCACGCGGTTTTGGGCGCGAGATGGTGACGCTGGCGCTCGTGCTCTATGGGATCGTCACGCTCTTTCCCGCGCCGTTGGCCGGTTTGCTCGAAAAGCGCATCAAGGCGACCACGGTGATTTCACTCGGGCCGATCATGCAGGCGGTGTTCGCCATGATCGTGACGCATACCGAGAGTTATGTGTTGTTCGCCGCTTCCGGGGCGCTGATGGCATTCACGATTCTGTTCACGCACACCTTTGCATTTGGTCTGCTGGCCCGACTGGACCCGAGCGGACGCGCGGTGGCGGCCACGCCCGCGATGCTGATGGTGGGCGCGGCCATCGCACCTTTTCTCGGCGGCACGCTGGTCAAGTTCATTGGCTTCGGTGCGATCGGCTATGCGGCGATTGCACTCGTTGCGATAGAACTGCTGTTGTTCAACCTGACGCGCCTCGCCGTGCGAGACGAATCATCGCTAGAACAAGTGCCGGTGGTGTGACTTAGAGCGCCTCCGCCCGCCATCCATGCGCTGACGTTGCTGAACACGTCAGCGCCTTATCTACATCGTCCGCTGCGTTGCGTCGTCCCGCCCAGCGGCGTCTTTCATTCGATTCGCGCCGATTCGGCATCGAACAGACGCACCACCGCCGTCATGTTCTCCTCACTCAAGCCCTTGGCGATCGCGTCATCGAACACGCTGCGCGCGGCGGACAATGTCGACGCGACGGAGCCCGCTTGCGCCAGCGCATAACCAAAGTCTTTCGCGATCAGGCCAATCGGGAATTGCGGACGAAACTCGCCCGCCAGCATGCTCCCCGACAGGTAATGATCGACGGGCGCCCAAACGGACGTGCCTGAAATCGCGCTCAAGATCGCACGCGCATCCGCGCCCTGCTTGCCGAGCATGCCGACGATTTCCGCCAGCGCGGTCACGTGAACGCCGAGCAGCGAATTGGTCGCAAGTTTGGTTAGCGCGCCCGCGCCCACCTCGCCGACATGATGAAGCGCCGAGCCCATCGCGCGCAGCACGTCAGCCGCACGCTCGATATGCGCCGTTTCGCCGCCGATGAAATACACCAGTTGTCCCGCCTCGGCCTGAGGACGCGAACCGGACACCGGCGCTTCGAGAAACGCGATGCCCTGCGCGCGCGCCGCTGCCGCGAGTTCGCGCGTCCAGTCAGGCGAGAGCGTCGAACTGTCGATCGCAATCGCCCCTTCGCACATGCCGCCGAATGCGCCCGTCGCGTCATCGCACCAGACGGCGCGCGAAGCATCATCGTCGCGCACCATGGCGATCACGCAGTCCGCGTTCGCCGCCGCTTGCCGCGGCGTATCCGCGCGCTTCGCGCCTGCCGCGACCAATGCGTCACACGCCGCCGCCGAACGATTCCAGACCGTAACGGCAAACCCCGCGCCAAGCAGCTTGTTGGCCATGCGGGAACCCATGGCGCCGAGGCCGAGAAATGCAATGTTTTTCATCTTGAGTCCGTGAAGATCGCGCCATGCACACGCCGCGCACGACCGGTTCATGCCGCGTTGAAAGTCGTAGAAAGTATTCGACAGCATGATGCTGCCGCGCGGCGTGCAGCGCCAATCAGATATCGATATCCATCGTATCAAGCGTGCTGATATCAGCTACGCAGGCCACGACAGCACGGCGCAATCGCGCCGATTCGCTCCAGATATCATCGTTCGTAATGACAAAAATACGAACATCCGATTGGATCTATTTCAGCGAACCGGCCATCATGGCGCAGCGCTTTTCGGCAACGTGTCACCATACGACTCGTTGCTGGTTCACTGAATTCGCGCCGGACGTATCGCGCCGGCGCTCGAAGGAGCAATGCCATGCAAATGAATGCGATCATCTGGCCCGAGGGCTATACCCCCGGCTTCACCGACAACTTCTGCTCGAACGAAGTGATCGTCGCGGGCTTGAGCGCCGCCGACGTCTGGCCGCTGCTGAGCGTCCCCGCGCGCTGGCCGGAGTATTACGCGAACTCCGCGAATATTCGCTTCCACGACGGCAAAGGCCCCGTGCTCGAAAACGGCGTGCGCTTTTACTTCGAGACGTTCGGCTTTCCCGTCGAATCGCAATGCACCGAATATGTCGCGCCGGCCAACGGACAGCCAGGCCGGGTGGCGTGGCATGGCTGGGCGGGCGAAGGCGATTCGCGTCTCGATGTGATCCATGCGTGGCTCGTCGAGGATCTCGACGGCAAACGCGTGCGCATCCTCACGCAGGAAAGCCAGAAGGGCAAGCCCGCAGTCGAACTGCATAACACGAAGCCGAATCCGATGATCAACGGTCATCAGGACTGGCTCGACGGCCTCGTCGCCGCCGCACGCAAGGTGAAACAGGCATGAAAGCGATCGTGGTACGTAAGCCAGGTGGCCTCGATCACCTGCAACTGGCCGACCTGCCCGATCCGGGGCAACCCGCTGCGGGCGAAATCCGCGTGAAGCTGCACGCGAGTTCGCTGAACTTTCACGATCTGCTGGTCGCCAACGGCGGCATTCCCACCGACGACGGCCGCGTGCCGATGGCCGACGGCGCGGGCGTGGTGGAAGCCGTCGGCACAGGCGTGAGCGAATTCAAACCCGGCGATCACGTGGTGTCGTGTTTCTTTCCGCACTGGCCCGCCGGTCCCGCGTTCGCCGAGGTCGGCAATTTCCAGGGCACGCCGGGCGACGGCATCGACGGCTTCGCAGCGGAATATGCAGTTCGCCCCGCCAATGCGTTCACGCACGCGCCGCGCGGCTGGACGCATGCTGAATCGGCGACGATCACGACTGCGGGACTGACCGCATGGCGCGCGCTGGTCGGCGACGGCCAGTTGAAAGCGGGCGACACCGTGCTCACGCTCGGCACCGGCGGCGTGTCGATCATCGCCTTGCAGATCGCCAAGGCGATGGGCGCGCGCGTAATCGTGACGTCCTCGTCGGACGACAAACTCGCGCGTGCGCGTGGACTGGGCGCGGACGACGGCGTCAATTACCGCACGACGCCCGAATGGGGCCGCGCCGTGCGCGAATTGACGGGCGGCCGTGGCGTGGATCACGTCGTCGAACTCGGCGGCCCGGGCACGCTCGCCCAGTCGATCGACGCCGTGCGCGTGGGCGGCCATATTTCGCTGATCGGCGTGCTCACGGGCCGTCAAGGCGATGTGCCGACTTCGGTGCTCATGGCGAAACAGGCCCGTCTGCAAGGGCTGATTGTCGGAAGCCGCCAGCAGCAGCAGGACTTCGTCGCCGCGCTGGAGCAGACACGCATTCGCCCGGTGCTCGATCGTAGCTTCGGTCTCGAACAACTCGCCGATGCATTCCGTTTTCAGGAAAGCGGCGGTCACTTCGGCAAGGTGGTGATCGAGTGGTAATCCGCTCGTAGACACCACGACTGAAACCGGCAACACGGCGCGGCCGCCACGACGGCCGCGCCGTTCATTCTTGATTCAGACAGACACGTATGCGTTTCACCAGCAGAATCATCGCGAGCCTGTTGCTGGCGATATTGCCGCTGACGGTTTTTGCGTCCGGCAACGGAGCGACGGAATCGGCCAGCGCGAGTAAAAAGACGCTGCTCAAGGCCATCGTGCTCAGCATGGGAACCGACAGCTCATCGGTCACGAACCCGCAGTACGACACGCTCTTCCAGCAAGGCAACGCTGAAGCCGGCGTGGCAGCGGTCATCGCCGCAGGGAAATTCTTCATCAACGGCTATGCGATGCCCGGCACGGCCTCGGCGTATGCCAAAGCGTATCCGGATGGATTCCGCGTGAACCAGGTGCCGTGGCTCTATTACGATGCAAGCGCCGCGACGTGGAAAGGCGGTTTTCACGGCGAGAAAACCGCACCGTCTTATCAAGCCGCTGCGCTTGCGGTTGCGAGCGGCATCGTCGCCGGACTCGAAGTCCGCTTGTACGACACGACCGGCAACGGCTACACCGATCTGATCGAAGCCGATTACAAGGAAGGAACCGCCGTCAATCGCATCACGCGCAACGGCGACGGCAGCTACAGCGTGTATCGCGGCGATATCGACACGGCTAACCAGACAGCCAACGACGGACGCGTGTTCGACGGCGCGCACTTCACGTCGACGTCGGGCGAGACAATCAAGCCCGCGAATTTCGACAAGACCATCAAAACCGGCGATATTGCGCTGTTCTGGTACGGCCCGGATGGTTGGATCATGCAGCGTGCGAAAGAAGCGCACGGCCTGTTCGTCGATGGCGCGGATCACCAGTCTTACGATATCGGCGGCACCGTCTATCAGGACGCCATGCGCTTCTCGCGAGACAACGTATTGATTTCGAATCGCCCCGGTGAATTCGTCAATGCGCAGAAGTATTTCCATCTGAACAACAACCACGATGGCTGGAAAGTCAGCCTGTGGCTGGTGCCGACGACCTGGCCGTCCGCGCAGGGCGCGCCGGTGGCCATCACCAGTCCGTCGAACAGCCGCGCATTTCTGACGAAGGCGATTGCGACGGCAAAGCAGCGGCTGGCCAGCGCGACGGTCAGCCGTGACGGCTCGGACGTGCCCGCATCGCGACAATGGGTGACGCAGGATGCGCACACGCAATTGAGCCAGGCGATCAGCCGGGCCGATGCCGCGCTGGCGTCGACATCAAGTTCGGCATCGCTGCTCGACTATCAGGTGTATCTGCTTTATCTCGCGCTCAATGGAAGCGGCAACGACATCGGCGCGAAGTTTGCAGGATTCACCTACACGGGTTTTGACAAGGCGCTCAAGCCGGGAACGCTCGCGCAATAACGATTGCGCGAGCCTGACGACGCCGCCTCAACGCGACGGCGCCGCTTCCAGCAGCGTGGACGACAAGGCCGGATCGGCCTCGATCTCGCTTTCGGTGAAACGGAAACGCTGCCACGCGCCGCTCGCGAACTCGCGCGTCGCGTCGATGAAATGCGGCGAAGCGGGATCGTCCGAGAGCGAGTGAGCGAGCATCGTGTCGGCGTTCACGCCTTGCGGGCCGAAGCTCACGACCTGCACATAGCTGTCGCCGTGGCCGCTGCCGTCCATTGCATAACCGCCGGCGTTCAGCGGATGCTGCGCGCACACCACCGTGAAATAGCCCGCGTCGTTGCAGCCGCCGTAGAGCGGCACGCGCGCCGCGCCGCGCTGCGTGTAGAGCAACTGGCCGCGCGTCGAATCGGCCGCGAAGCCGAGGCCGCGCAGCGGGCCGCCGTGCAGCGTGTAGTCGAGCCACGCCGACGCCGTATGGCGCGGAATGCCCCACACGCTCTTGCCTTGCAGCGACGTGGTGGTGCCGCTGATGGTGGTCGCCGTGTCGTTGGACTCGGTCGTCACGTCGTTCAGATACGTGTACGAGAGAATCAGGTTCAGGTCGTTCGTGAGGCTCGCGTGGCCTTCGAGTTCGAGCCCGCGCGCGCGCACTTCGCCCGCCTGCGTGTAGTAGCCCGAGTGATCGAGGTCGGCGGTCAGCACGTTGTGCTCGGTCAGGTTGAAGAGCGACGCGGTGACGAAGCTGTTGTAACCCGTCGGCTGATACTTCACGCCCACTTCGTATTGCTGCGCGGTGGTGGGCTTGGCCATGCCGCCGCCATACAGTTCGCCGACCTGCGGATCGAACGACTTCGAGAAGCTCGCGTAAGGCGCGATGCCGTTGTCGAACAGATAGACGAGACCGGTGCGCCACGTGAACGCGCGCGCCGACTGTGCCTCGTAGGTCGCGGTGACGGGGTTGTTGTCGTCGGCGTCGACCCAGTCTTCACGCGCGCCGATCAGGAAGCGCCACTTGCCGAACGCCATCTGGTCCTGCGCGTACACGCCGAGCTGCTTCTGGCGGATGTGATCGTATGACGTCTCGGACGGCATCGTGTTGTTGCCGTAGATCGGATCGAACACGTCGAGCGAGGACGCCGCGAAGTTCGCGCCCACGTCTTCGCCGTAGACCACGCGCTGGAAGTCGAAGCCGGCCAGCACGGTATGCGAGACCGGGCCGGTCGAGAATTTCGCCTGCGCCTGGTTGTCGATCGTGAAGACCTTCGCGGTTTCGCGGTTGTAGAACGTGTAGCGGTTCAGCGTCGTGTTCGAGCCCGAGGCGTAGCCGTACGGGAACACGTTGGTGAAGTCGTCCTTCACGTAGGTGTAGTGCGTGTTCTGGCGCACCGTCCAGGTTTCGTTGAAGCGGTGCTCGAACTGATAGCCCAGCGAGAGCTGCGTGCGCGAGTGATGATCGAAATCCGGATCGCCGACGTTGGTATGCGACGAGATCTTGCCGGCCGGATTGAACAGCACGGTGCCGACGGCGGGCACGAAGTTGTAATAGCCCACGTCCGGATCGCGCTGATACTTCGCGAGCACCGTGAGCGTGGTGTTCTGGTCGGGCTTCCACGTCACGGCGGGCGCGATGTAGATGCGCTTCTGGCGCGTGCCGTTCACCTGCGTGGTCGAGTCGAGGCCGGTGCCGGTCAGTCGATACGAGAGCTTGCCGTCCGAGGTCAGCGCGCCGCCCAGATCGAAGCCCGCCTGCACGCGATTGTGGCTGCCGGTCGTGAAGAACACTTCGTGGATCGGCGTGGTCGTCGGCTGCTTGCTGACGAGATTGGCCACGCCGCCGGGGTTGGCCTGGCCGTAGAGCACCGAGGCCGGGCCATGCAGCACGTCGATGCGTTCGAGACCGTACGGGTCGAAGTTGGGGATCGCGTAGCCGAAGCTGACGTCGCTCGGAATGCGCGCGCCGTCGAGGAACTGTTCGAGGTAGAAGCCGCGGCTGAAGAGATAGGGCGCGCCCGAGGCCGAGGCGCCGCGAATCTCCGA
Organism: Paraburkholderia sp. Ac-20347; assembly: GCF_017104805.1. Taxonomy (NCBI): domain Bacteria; kingdom Pseudomonadati; phylum Pseudomonadota; class Betaproteobacteria; order Burkholderiales; family Burkholderiaceae; genus Paraburkholderia; species Paraburkholderia sp. Ac-20347. Next base: position 60,585 of record NZ_JAAGPN010000014.1, read on the forward strand.
GGTGACGCTGGCGGTGTAGCGCAGCGCTTCGGCCACGCTCTGCGCGCCTTGCGCGGTCATCTGGTCGCTCGTGACCACGGAGACCGACTGCGGCGTTTCGATCAGCGGCGTATCGGTCTTGGTCGCCGACACCGAGGTGACGGCCACATAGCCGTCCGACGTCCCGGTCGCGCGGTTGCCGCGGTTGCTCGTCACCTTGACGGCGGGCAGCTGCCCGTCCGTGCCGTCCGTGCCGGTCGTGGTGGCGTTGTTATTCGTGGTGCTGCTGGTCGTCGTCGCGGTTTGCGCCTGGGCGGCGTGGAAGCCGCTCAGCAGGCAGAACAGCAAGGCATTGCTCAACGCGCTTGAAACGCGTACCCCGGTTTTCATGTGATTGACTCGCTGCTGTCGAGAAATGTGAATGAGAGTGATTCGTAATTACAAAGTAACAGACGATAATGCGTGCTCTTGGTGGCGCTCGATGGGCAAAACCGTGGGGAGTACGGCAGGTCAAGGCGACGCGAAAGCGGGCCCAGAGGCACTATAATCGGAGGCACTGACTTACGTCAGGACAACTTTGTCGTCAAAAAGGACATTTTTGGCGCATCAGACGTATCACGCCGCATATTTGTCATCGAATAAGACATGGCCGTACCTCGGCTCCAGACCTTCGGACAGAGTGCCGCTGCCAAAAAGGTGATCGCGCAGGCGATCGGCTACGCAGACGGCGCCCACGAAATTGCCCACATTCATCATCGCGCGCAGCTCATCTATGCGGCGGCCGGAATCGTGCGCGTCATCACGCCGGGCGGATTGTGGACGCTCAAGCCGGGCATGGCTTTGCTGATCGGAACACAAATCGAGCACGAATTGCACATGGTCGGCCAGACCGCGCTCCGCACGCTTTATATCGACCCGGACGCGCTGCCGCCGCTCGGCAGCGACTGCCGCGTGATCGCGCTCGACGATCTGCTGCGCGCGAGCATTCTGGCGATGTGCGCGACGGGCGAGGGCGGCGACGCGGAAGCCGTCGAACAGCGCGCGGCCCTGATCGTACCGCTGATCCTGCATCTGCTGGCGGAACGCATTGCGGGCGCGCCCACCGCGGCCGACGACGAGATGCGCCTCGCGCTGCCGGAGAACCCGCGTCTGCGCACGATCTGCGAAAGCCTGATCGGCGATGCCGCGAACGCCGACACGCTCGAACAATGGGCCGAACGCACGGGCGCGAGCGTGCGCACGCTCGCGCGGCTGTTTCGTCAGGAAACCGGGATGAGCTTCGTGCAATGGCGCGAGCGGCTGCGTCTGGAGGATGCGCTGTCGAGACTCTCGGTCGGTCACGCGCCCGGCGACGTCGCGCAGGCGCTCGGTTACGCCGATGTACGCACGTTCGCGGTGATGTTCCGGCGCGCGTTCGGCAGCACGCCCCAGCAGTTCCGGCAGAGTCTGAGCAAGGTCTGAGCGACCGTTCAGGCGGCGTCGCCGTCACGCGCGGCAAAGCGGTACGTGACGAAATGCGCGTCGCGCTCCACGGGCTCAAAACCGAGCGCCTCGTAAAAACGCATGGCGTCGTGATTGCACAGGAAGCACGACAGCATCAATGGCCGATTCGTTTGCGTCGCCCGTGACATGAGGGTGCGCATGATCGCGCCGCCCATGCCCCGATTGCGAAACGCCGGCTTCAGGATCAGCAAAGAGAGATGAAACGCCGCTTCATCGCTTTTCAGTACGAGATACCCGGCGATATCCTGTCCTCGAGCGATTAATTCGACATCGGCATCGCGATACGACGTTTCGAAGCGCGCCTGCTGAAACGCGTCGTTCCAGCCGAAAGTCCGGTCGATATGTTCATGCAGCGACGATTGATAAAGCGCGAAAAGCGCGGACCGGTCAAGCGGACCCTCGGCCATGCGAATCAATTCGAATGCCGGTGCTTTGCTCGCGTGAATTGCATTTTGAATCGGTGGCCGGTGGGCTTTCATGGATTGGGTATTTAATCGGCATTTTTAGCCGGATTCTTCCGGCATATCGCTCGATCGTCGAGTTCGATGCCCTATCTTATCCTGGTCAATCGACGTGATTCATCCGAGCTAAAAAACGCAGTACAAATGACCGGTCGCTACAACACATGAAGACTTAAATGCCGACACAACGAACGGGGAAGAAAATTCCATGCCCGGATCAGCGTTGACGCGATAAGGACTCTTCACCAACCGATGACGAGCGATTGATTAAATTCATTCGTGTGAACATTGACCGGACCTCAAGACGAGGACTAATCTGGAAATGCAAACATAACACCGCGCTTGATTCATCGGCCTGCATTCGGACCGCATAAGACCGCATCAACGCGAAGTTTCCGATGAAGCAATTCAGGCGTTCCGCGTGGCCATTCATAGACAATGATCGAGGCCAGAAACGATGAATACACTCGACATCCAGGAAAGCATTCGCGACGTCAATCTCTCCTATCTCGTGCTGGCGCAGCGCATGTTGCGCGAGGACCGCGCGGTGGGCATGTTCCGGCTGGGCTTGTCGGGGGAGGTCGCCGATCTGCTGTCGGGACTGTCGCTCGCACAGGTCGTGAAGCTCGCCACGTCGGACCATTTATTGTGCGCGTTCCGCTTCAACGATCAGATGCTGCTATCCGCGCTCGTGCAGCCTTCGAAGCACGCCGACATCGTCTCGACGCACGCGGCGATTCTGATGGCCGGACACCCGGTCGAACTGCTGGTCTAAGCGCTGCCCATCATGCCCACCACGAATACGATATCCCGCCGGAGCGTCACCGAGGACGCCCAAGAGGTTTTTCGTGCCGTCGCGCTGATCGAGCTCGGCGCGCGCATGCAGGTGCTGGAAAGCGAGCTGAGCCTGTCGCGCGACCGGCTGATCCGGCTGTATCGCGAAGTGCGGGGCGTGTCGCCGCCCAAAGGCATGCTGCCGTTTTCGGCCGACTGGTACATGCCGTGGCTGCCGAACATTCATGCTTCGCTGTTCTTCAACACCTATCTGTTTCTCAGGCGCGAGGCCAGTTGTTCGCATCTCGATGCGCTCACGAAGGGGTATCGGCTCTATCTCGAACATTGCAAACGCACCGAAGGCGAACCCGTGCTCGATCTCACGCGCGCGTGGACGCTGGTGCGTTTCTTCGAAGCCGAGATGCTGCAATTGACGCCGTGTTGTCGCTGCACCGGCAAGTTCGTGGCGCACAAGCACGACTTGCAGAAGGGCGTCGTGTGCGGCGCGTGTCAGCCGCCTTCGCGCGCGGGCAAGACGAGGAAAGCGGCGCGCGCGGTGGAGGAAGCAATCGCCGCGGTGATCGACGAAGAAACGAGCGTGATCGCCGTGAACGAGGCGGCGGCCGTGGCGGCTTGATATCGCTTGATAGGGCTTGATATCGACATCCGCAATGCACAACGCCAGCGCGTGATGCGCTGGCGTTGTGTTATGTCGAATCGCGGTGCAGTTAAACAAGTCCGGTAGTAAGAAACACCGCAATCACGAGAAACGAAGCCGCGACCTTAATGCCCGTCATGAAGAAAATGTCGCGATAGGCTTCGCGGTGCGTGAGCCCCGTGACGGCGAGCAGCGTGATGACCGCGCCGTTGTGCGGCAGCGTGTCCATGCCGCCCGCCGCCATCGACGCCACGCGATGCAGCACTTCGAGCGGAATGCCCGAAGCATGCGCGGAGGCGATGAAGCGATCCGCCATCGCGGCGAGCGCGATGCTCATGCCGCCCGACGACGACCCCGTGATGCCGGAGAGCAGATTGATCGTGACCGCTTCGTTGATGAGCGGATTCGAAATCGACTGCAGCGCGTGGGCGACCACCAGAAAGCCCGGCAACGCGGCGATCACGGCGCCAAAACCATATTCCGATGCGGTATTCATGGTCGCGAGCATCGCGCCGCCGACGGCGGCTTTCGAGCCGTCCGCGAAGGTGCCGCGAATCGACGCGAAGCCCGACAGCAACACCACGAAAATGCCGCTGCACAGCGCGCCGAGCACGGCCCAGATCGCGTTGATCTTGGCGATCTCGATGCTGATCGGCGCGCTCATGCCCGGCAGGCTGAACGTGTAGGTGGCCGGATACCACTGCGGAATCAGGCGCGTCAGCACCAGATTCACCACGCCGACGATCACGAGCGGCAGGATGGCGACGAGCGGATGCGGCAGCTTCACGTCGTCGGCGGTGACGGGCTCGTTACGCAGATTCGTGCCGTAGCCTTCGCCTTTGCGTTGCGCGCGGCGGCTCTGCACTTCGAGATAGACCACGCCCGCGACGAAGATGAACGCCGAGCCAATCAGGCCGAGCCACGGCGCGGCCCACGACGTCGTCTTGAAGAACGTCGTCGGGATGATGTTCTGGATTTGCGGCGTGCCGGGCATCGCGTCCATCGTGAACGTGAAGGCGCCGAGCGCGATGGTCGCGGGCATCAACCGCTTGGGAATGCCGCTCTGGCGGAACATTTCGGCGGCGAACGGATAGACCGCGAACACCACGACGAACAGCGAGACGCCGCCATACGTGAGCAGCGCGCAGACGATCACGATGACCGGAATCGCGCGGTCGCGTCCGAGCACGCCGATCACGGCGGCGACGATCGAGCGCGACGCGCCCGACAGTTCGACCAGCTTGCCGAAGATCGCGCCGAGCAGAAACACGGGGAAGTAGAGCTTGATGAAGCCGACCATCTTGTCCATGAAGAGGCCGGTAAACACGGGCGCGACCATGGAGGGATCGGTCAGCAGCACCGCGCCGAGCGCGGCGATGGGGGCAAACAGAATCACGCTGTAGCCGCGATACGCTGCCAGCATGAGAAAGCACAATGCGGCCAGCGCAATGATGACGCTCATCGAATTTCCTTGTTGTTGTCGTGCGGGTCGAGTGGCGTGGACGGCGTGAAAATCGACGCGCGCCTGGAGACACGGGAACGCGGGATCGCGCGATCCCGTTCCCGTTTCGACCTTCGTGGGGTGCGTGTTCACCGGCGCGGCGCAGCGGCCGCGCCGGTGAAACCGGCGGTCTCCTGATGGCGAGGCGCAAGCCTCGCCGCCGAACGCTACGACGCTGCGATGCGTCGCGGTGTTATGCCGGCACAGCCGAGCCGTAAGGCACATCCTGCTGGCCGTAACGGCGCACGCGAATGTTCGCCTGTTCGCCGTGCGCGATCATCCCTTCGATCGCGCACAGACGCGAGCAGTACGAGCCGATCAGCGCGCTGGCCTCGTCGGTGAGCACCTTCTGATACGTGCAGGTCTTGATGAACTTGCCGACCCACAGGCCGCCCGTGTAACGCGCGGCCTTGCCCGTCGGCAGCGTGTGATTCGTGCCGATCACCTTGTCGCCGAACGCGACGTTGGTGCGCGCGCCGAGGAACAGCGCGCCGTAGTTCTTCATGTTGTCGAGGAAGTAGTCCGGATCGCGCGTCATCACCTGCACGTGTTCCGAGGCGATGCGGTCGGCTTCCTGCACCATTTCCTCGTAGCTGTCGGCGACGATCACCGCGCCGTAATCGCGCCACGACACGCCCGCCGTGTTGGCCGTCGGCAGAATCTTGAGGATGCGTTCGACTTCGGCGATGGTGTCCTGCGCGAGCTGCATCGAGTTCGTCAGCAGGATCGCGGGCGTGTTGAAACCGTGTTCGGCCTGGCCGAGCAGGTCGGTTGCGCAGAGTTCGGCGTCCACGCTGTCGTCGGCGATCACGAGGGTTTCGGACGGTCCGGCGATCAGGTCGATGCCGATACGGCCGAACAACTGGCGCTTCGCTTCGGCGACGAACGCATTGCCCGGACCGACGACCATCGAGACCGGATCGATGCTCTGCGTGCCGAGCGCCATCGCGGCGATCGCCTGCACGCCGCCGAAGGTGTAGATCTCGTCGGCGCCGCCGAGATGCATGGCCGCGACCACGGCCGGATTCGGGCGGCCCTGCACGGGCGGCGACGCCGTGATGATGCGCGGCACGCCCGCGACCTTGGCCGTCACCACGCCCATATGCGCCGACGCGACGAGCGGAAACTTGCCGCCCGGCACGTAGCACGCGACGCTGTCGACCGGCATGTTCTTGTGGCCGAGCACCACGCCCGGCAGCGTTTCGACTTCGATATCGCGGATCGATTCGCGCTGCGCCTGCGCGAAGTTGCGCACCTGCGCCTGAGCGAACTTGATGTCGTCGAGCTGGCCTTGCGAGAGCGAACGCACGGCGGCGGCGATCTCGTCGTCGGACAGGCGGAAGCGCTCGGGCGACCAGTTGTCGAATTTCGCGGACAGCTCGTGCACGGCTTCGTCGCCGCGCGCGGTGACGTCGGCGAGGATGCCCGTGACCGTGTCGCGGACCTTGGCGGCGTCTTGCGACGATTCTTCGGCGGTGCGGCCGTGCTTCAAGTAGTGGATTGCCATGGTTGTTCCTGAGAGAGCGGGGACCCGTTCGCGCCGCCGTTGCGCTGCGCTTTGCGTCGGCTTTGCGTTACGATTGGACGCAAATTTAGCGCAAGCCTTTATGCAAATGCAGTGCAAATAGTCCCGACTTACCCTGGGATACCCGCTGCGCAAGCCTTATGCAAGGCTGTCATGACCGCAAGATTCAGGACGAATTCATGCAAAAAAATGCAAACAAAAGCGGCAGGCCGAAAACCGCGAAGGTCAGGCTCGACGACGTGGCCGCGCGGCTCGGCGTGTCGGTCTCGACGGTGTCGCGCTCGCTCGCCGGGCATCCCGCCATCAGCACGCAGACGCGCGAGGCCGTGCAGGCCGTCGCGGCCGAACTCGGCTATCGCATTCCCACGCAGGGGCGGCGCGCGCGCAAGTCGGAGACGCGGCTGATCGGCGTGGTGGTCGGCGCGCTGCACAACCGCTTCATGACCGTGCTGCTCACGCATCTGCACGACGCGTTGCAGGAGTTCGGCTACCAGATCACGCTGATGATCGACCCGATGAACGACGCCGGAAACCTGCTCGCGTTTCGTCCGCTGATCGACGGCTATCTCGACGGTCTCGTGTTCGCGACGGCGACGCTCGATTCGCCCGTCGTCGCCGAAATGCAGCGGCGCGGCATTCCGCTCGTGCTGGTGGTGCGTTCGGTGGACGACGTGGCGGTCGATACGGTCGAGATCGACAACGTGCATGCGGGCGCGGTCGCGGCCGAGCATCTGTATCAGCTCGGGCATCGGCGCATCGGTCTGGTGATGGGGCCGAAGAACACGTCCACGAGCCGCGACCGCGCGCGCGGCGCGCTCGAATGGCTCAAGGGCGCGGGCGTGCAGGCGGACGCGCTGTCGATCGTGTGGGGCGACTACACGACCGAAGCGGGCTATTCGAGCACGATGGCGCTGCTCGGCGAGGCCGAGCCGGTGACGGCGATCGTCGCGGGCAACGACACGATCGCGCTGGGCGTGCTCGAAGCGGCAAGCCGCAGCGGCATCGCGGTGCCGGAGCAACTGTCGATTATCGGTTTCGACGACATGCCGATGGCGGGTTCGCCGCTCGTCGGCCTGACGTCGATCCGGCAGCCGGTCGAAGCGATGGCGCGCACGGCGGCGCGGCGCATCGTCGAGCGCATTCGCGCGGGCGGCATGGGCGCGCCGACGCGCGACGTGCTGCCGATTCAACTGCTCAGGCGCGAGTCGACGGGGCCGCTGAAGTGAGCGGCGTGCGATGGCCGTCGCGTCAAG
>NZ_JAAGPN010000158.1:0-18875 GCF_017104805.1 Paraburkholderia sp. Ac-20347
CGCTGCCGCTCGCGCTGAACATGTGGCATCGGCAGATTCGCGATATCGAGGACGAGACGGTGTCGGCGATGTTCACGCTCACCACCCAGGTCGGCATCGGCTGCGGCACGGTGCTGGCGGGCTATATCGTCGATGCGCGCGGTCTGGGCGCGAACTACGTCACGGGCGCAGTAGTGGCGGCGCTAGCCGCGCTGGTGATTGTGCTGCTGCCGGTGAAAGGGACGGATAACGCGTCGGTGAAAAGGGCTGAATCAGCGTGAAGTGGGGGATAAAACAGGGCGTCATCCCGCCCGAAGGCTTGCCTTCGATACCAGGGAAAACCCGCACTTCAAGCGCGCCCGCAACGGTCGATATCGCAGCTATCCGACTCATTCGACCACGCCGGGGAGCCACCGATGAAGCTACGTTTGTTGATTGCCGCGACGCTGTGCGCGGCCACGTGTGCGGGCGCGACGTCGGCGTTCGCGGATAGCGCGACGTCACTGTCCGCGATTTCCACCGTCTCCGCATCGGGCGACGACGACAGCGCCGCCGTCTTCGCGCCCGTGAAGCTCACCGCGGTGCAGAACTCGGCAGGCAACGCGGATCTCGCTGCGCAATCGGCCTCCGTGGGCGCGGACGTGCTGCGCGGCGCGACCGGCAACGCGGGCGTGAACCTCGCCGCCGGCGCGTTCAATGTGCAGGCCAATCAGATCGCGCTCGTCAGCACGTCGCGCGCGGAAATCGTCTCGCAGCAGACCGTGCAGGGCGTCGCGCACATGACGGGCAGCGGCACGGCCGAACTCGGCGCGGGCGCGCTCGCCAACGTCAGCGGCAATATCGGCATCAATATCGCGGCGGGCGCGGGCAACGCGCAGTACAACGGCATGGTCGTGCACTGACGCGCGCCGCGCGAGGTCACGCTTCAGACCTCCTGCGCCGTCGGCCGGAACAGGATCTCGTTGACGTCGACGTCGTCGGGCTGCTCGATCGCGAAGGCGACCATGCGCGCGAAGCTGTCGGCGGGAATCGCGAACTTCTCGTAGAAGTCGGCGATCCCGGCCGCCACATCGGCTTCGGTCACGCTCTGCGGCAACTCCGATTGCACCGCGCCCGGCGAGATGATCGTCGTGCGGATGTTGTGCGGTTTCACTTCCTGACGCAGCCCTTCGGAGAGCACGCGCACCGCCGTTTTCGTCGCGCAATACACGGCGTTGTTCTTGCCGACCTTGTGCCCCGCAACCGACGACACGTTGATGATATGACCGCTCTTTTGCCGCGTCATATGCGGCAGCGCGGCGGCGATGCCATACAGCACGCCCTTGATGTTCACGTCGATCATGCGATCCCAGTCCGCGATTTTGCCGCGCTCGAGCGGCGAATGCGGCATCAGACCGGCGTTGTTGATCAGCACGTCGATACGGCCATGCGTCGCGACCGCGTGATCGACGAGCGCCTGAACCTGGCTCGCATCGGCGACATCGGTTTCGACGGCGGCGTTCTCCGGCAGACCGAGTTCGGCCGCCAGCGCCTTGAGACGATCGACGCGCCGCGCGCCGAGCACGAGTTTCGCGCCAGCGGCGGCGAGACGGCGCACGGCGGCTTCGCCGAGCCCGCTGCTCGCGCCCGTAATGACGATGACTTTTCCTGCGATATTGGCTGACATAGTGATCCTTTGAACGGGTGGCGGGCGCGGGCGATCCTCAGCCGCGCACCCGGCCGCTTACTTGCCGACGCGCGCCTGCAAATGCGCCGGATAGCGGTCGCCCTGCACGGCGATGTTCGCGAACGCCGTTTCGATGTCGTGCAGATTTTCAGCGGTCAATTCGATGGCCGCCGCGCCGACGTTTTCTTCCATTCGATGCAATTTGGTCGTGCCCGGAATCGGCGCGATCCACGGCTTTTGCGCGAGCAGCCAGGCGAGCGCGATTTGCGCGGGCGTCGCGTTCAGGTCCGTGGCGATCTGCTTGAGCACATCGACGAGACCTTGATTGGCGCGGCGGTTTTCCTCCGAAAAACGCGGCACGACGTTGCGGAAATCGGTTTTGTCGAAGCTCGTCGTCGCGTCGATCGTGCCAGTCAGAAAGCCCTTGCCGAGCGGGCTGAACGGCACGAAACCAATGCCGAGTTCGTCGAGCAGCGGCAGAATCTCCTGCTCGGGCTCGCGCCACCACAGCGAGTATTCGCTCTGCAGCGCCGCGACCGGCTGCACGGCATGCGCGCGGCGAATCGACTGCGCGCCCGCTTCCGACATGCCGAAATGCTTGACCTTGCCTTGCGCGATCAGCTCCTTCACCGCGCCCGCGACGTCTTCCATCGGCACGTCCGGATCGACGCGATGCTGATACAGCAGATCGATGCGATCGGTACGCAACCGCTTGAGTGCGGCGTCGGTCACGGCGCGGATATTGTCAGGCTTGCTGTTGACGCCTTTCTGCACGTCGCCGCCTTCGAAGCCGAATTTGGTCGCGATCACCACCTCGTCGCGAAACGGCGCGAGCGCCTCGCCGAGCAATGCCTCGTTCGCGCCTTGCGCGTAGGCTTCGGCGGTGTCGAAGAAGGTCACGCCGCGCTCGAACGCGGCGCGGATCAGCTTGATGGCGTCGGCCTTGTCGCTGGCGGGACCGTAGCCGTAGCTCAGGCCCATGCAGCCCAGCCCGATCGCGGACACTTCGAGCCCGCTCTTCCCGAGAACACGTTTTTTCATCATCGACTCCTTAGGCGTTGAGTTGCCGTCTCCACTCCGACGGCGGCACGACGATCAATGTAGCAGCGCGCTGTCTTGCGATTAAGCGCTAGAATCGGGATGAAGTTAGAAGCTGGGCTTATCAATCATGGCGCGTTCCGATCTTGCCGATATCACCGCATTTCTCGCCGTGGCGCGCGAGGGCAGTTTCACGAAAGCCGCGGCGCAACTGGGCGTGTCGCAGTCGGCGCTGAGCCAGACCGTGCGTAATCTGGAGGCGCGTCTGGGCTTGCGGCTGCTCGCGCGCACGACGCGCAACGTCTCGCCGACCGAGGCGGGCGAACGGCTGATCCAGTCGGTCGGGCCGCGGCTGGACGAAGTCGAGGCTGAACTGGCCGCGTTGACGGCGCTGCGCGAGAAACCGGCGGGCATCGTGCGCATCGCGGCGGGCGAGCATGCGGCGGAATTGCTGCTCTGGCCCGCGATCGAAAAGCTGCTGCCTGCGTATCCTGACATCACGGTCGAACTCGTGATCGATAACGGGCTGACCGATATCGTCGAGCAGCGGCTCGATGCGGGCGTGCGGCTCGGCGAGCAGGTCGCGCGCGATATGGTCGCCGTGCGCATCGGGCCGGACATGCGCATGGCCGTGGTCGGCACGCCGGCGTATTTCGCGCGCTATCCGAAGCCGACCACGCCGCAGGATCTGACCGCGCATAACTGCGTGAACATCCGCATGCCGACCGCCGGGAGCCTCTACGCGTGGGAGTTCGAAAAGGGCGGGCGGGCGCTCAAGGTGCGCGTGGAAGGCCGCTTGATCTTCAATACGGCGACGCTGGCGGTGCGTGCCGCGCTCGCGGGCGCGGGACTCGCGTGCGTGCCCGAGGCGCGCGTGCTGGCGCATATCGAGCGCGGCGAACTGGTCCGCGTGCTGAGCGAATGGTGCGCGCCGTTTGCCGGGTTCTATCTGTATTATCCGAGCCGACGGCAGCCGACGCCGGCGTTTACGGTTGTCGCCGATGCGCTGCGGCGTGCGGTGTAGACGACGCGCGGGAACGACCTGGCGACGGTCGCCCGCGACATCAAACGGGCTGCGTCTGTGCCGCCTGCCGCTCCTGCAGAAACTCGATAAACCGCTGCGTTTTCGCGGGCAGCAAGCGCGTTTCCGTTATCGCGTAGATCGGCGTGGGCGTGCCGTGCCATTGCGGCATGACGGGCAACAGCGCGCCAGTCGCTATCCAGTTGTTTTATCGAATGAATTGCACCATGGTCTATTTCCTTTCAATGGCGAATAAAAGTGCTGCGCAATAAATTACTAAAGATTTCATTAAAACGGTCGAAATAACGGACACGATATCCACGATATTCGATTCGAATGAAATCACTCTTTACGCTTCCTTTGTTGTTCGGCGCAGTATCGGCATTCGCGGCCGCGCCGGCTCCGCGCTGCGAATCGCAAACGCTCGGACAACACACCGCAACGGTCTGCATTACCGAAGTGCCGTTCCAGCACGACTACTACTCGCTGGTGGTCGACAAGGCGCTGATCCTCACGGCCCCGGACGACTACATCGAAAACGTCTCGCTCAAGCACACGATTCCCGAAGACGCCGCCATTGAGTTCCCGCTCTCGAAGCAGGGCACGCCGACGGTGACGATCGAAGGCGGATGCGTGCCGGTCAGCGAGAAGCAGCCTTCGGGTTCGGGCACGGTGGGTGTCGAAGTCGCGCGCGTGTGCTCTTTCAAATGGGGCAATGAGCAGATCGTCAAGGATCTGCGTTTCAGCTTCGAATGAAGCACGTCTCTACACGCGCGTAACGAAAGGGAAATGGCATTAATGAAGATCGGGAAACTGGCGATAGTCGTGATGGCGGCAGTGTCCGCGCCGTGTTTTGCTTACGACTGCATGAGCAGTCAGGCGTATAGCGACGGCGTGGCGGCATTCAAGGAAACGAATCGTGCGAACGGCGCGCAGCTTGGCGTGGCGGTGAAGTATCTGCAGCAGAAAGAGGGCATGGGCTTCGACGCCGCGCTCAAGGAAGTGATGCAGCACGGCGCGTCGCCCGAGGCCAGAGCGCTGGACGATCGGCTCGCGGCACTTGGCGCGCAGATCAAGGCGGCGAAACCGCAAAACGACGACGAATGCATGGCGCTGCTTCAGGTGCAGCAGCAATTCGGCGAAACGGGCCGCCAGAAAATCGCGCTGATCGTGAAGGACGTGACGGGGCAAGACGCGTCGTCGAATCCTTGACGCTTTTATTCGTCTGTTTGCATTAAAAAAGAAACGACACCGTGAAGTCAAAATTGTTCATCGCCTGCATGGGCGTACTCCTTGCAGGCTGTACCAGCCTCGGCAAACCGTATCCTTTCCCGAAAGACTCGGAGCCGTCGGCCGATGTCCGCATCAAGGGCAATGGGATTTATCTGATCTCGTTTAACGACAAGGATTGCTATGCGGGCAAAACGCTTGTCGATGGCACGCCGAATTCAACGCCGGTGAAAGTCGTACCCGACCAGCCGCTGGTGATTTCCTATGAAGGCGACGGCTGCATGATGCAGGCGAAATTCACGCCGCGCAAAGACACGCATTATCTGATGGTCGCGCAGGAAGGGCTCGCGCCCAGCGATCCGAATCGTTCGTGGCTCAGCGCATTCGCGCATGCGGGCGACTATCAGTGCATCATGGCCGCGATCGAAGTCGATAACGACGGCCATCCGCTCACGCCGGTGAAATTGCGAAAGGTCAGCCCGCACCAGAAAGGGCTGACCTGTATTAAATTGCGCTGATCACGAAACAGCGAAATGCACACGGCCTTTGCCTGACCGTTCGTCAGGCAAAGGCCGTTGCGAACCGGCCGTTGCGGATCACATGGTCCGCCCCGCATTCATCCCCCGCAACACCCCTCGCCGCCACATCCCCGCCAACACAGGCACAATACCCCCATGCGCCGCGAGCCGAACCGCTTCGATACGGCTTCGACACCGCACCGCGCCATCTCGCCATTCGAACCGCACCACCCTGATTTGCACAGACCCGCCGTGACCCAGCGCCATCTTCCCGCCGCCCACCGTTGCACTTCGCCTGGAGGCGTCCACGATGTCCGATCCTGAGTTCCAGGTCCTGCTCGTCGACGACGACGAATCGCTGCGCGACCTCCTGCGCGAATTCTTCCAGCAGCGCAACATCGCGTTCTCGGTGCTGCACGACGCCACGCAGATCGAACGTCGCCTCGAACGCGAGCGTCCCTCGGTCATCGTGCTCGACGTGATGATGCCGGGCGTCGACGGCCTCACGGCGCTCAAGCAGCTGCGCGCGAGCGGCGACCGCATTCCGGTCATCATGCTCACCGCGCGCGCCGACGGCGCCGACCGCGTGGTCGGCCTCGAACTCGGCGCCGACGACTATCTCGGCAAGCCCTTCATGCCGCAGGAACTGCTCGCGCGCATCCGCGCCGTGCTGCGCCGCCAGGGCGAGCCCGATCGCGGCGCGCCCGAACGTCGCGCGCCGTGCCGTTTCGGCCCGTTCGAACTGAACTTCGCCACGCGCACGCTGCTGCGCGACGGCGAGCCGGTCAAGCTCACGGGCAGTGAGTACGCGATGCTCGAAATCTTCGCGCAGCATCCGATGGAAACGCTCTCCCGCGCGAAGCTTCTTGACCTGCTGCACGGGCCGGGCGCAGCTGTGACCGAGCGCGGCATCGACGTGCCGGTGTGGCGTCTGCGCCGCCTGATCGAAGTCGATCCGTCCAACCCGCGCCGCCTGCAAACCATGCGCGGCGTGGGCTATATGTTCGTTCCCGACGATGATGCCGATGAAGCTTCCCTTCCGTCCGCTTGACACGCTGTTCGGCCGCCTTTCGCTGATGATCGTCGGCCTCGTGGTGCTGGTGCATGTGATGGCGCTGCTGCTGATCGACAAGGAGCGCGCGAAGATCGACGCGCAGCGCTCGCTCAACAATCTCGTGATAGCGGCGCAGGTGCGCGAGCGCGATCCGGTGCTCGCCGAACACGTTGCGGACACGCTCGGCATTCATTACGTCGGCGTGGCGCGCGCGATTGAAGCAGGCTGTCCCGCGCCGTGCACGGATACGAATGGTCCGCTCGAGGAGAGTCTGCGTCCGCGTCTGGGCGAGGGTAGTCACGTCGTGGTCGAGCCCGACACCAGCAGCGTGTGGGTGCGTCAGCGCGACGCGAAATACTGGATCGTGATGCCGGGCTTCATGCCGCCGCTCAGTCGCTTCATGGGTTTTTCGGCGCTCACGCTCGTGTTCGCGATCGTCACTGCGGTGATTTTCGCGTGGCAGGTGCAGCGTCCCGTGCGCGAACTGGCGCGTGCGGCGCGCGAGTATCGCATCGGGCGCGGCGTGCATCGCGTGGCGCAGGCGGGGCCGCACGAAGTGCGCGAACTGGTGAGCGATTTCAACGACATGGTGAGCGAACTCGCCGAAAGCGAGCGCGAGCGCTCCGTGATGCTCGCGGGCATCGCGCACGATCTGCGCACGCCGATCACGCGCATGCAGTTGCGCGCCGATATGCTCGCCACGCCGAAAGATCGCGCGGCGTTTCTGCGCGAGACTGAATCGATGTCGCGCATCGTCACGCAGTTTCTCGACTTCGCGCGCGAGAATGTGAGCGATTCGGCGTTCGTGAGCGTCGACGCGCATTGCCGCCGCGATTACGGCGCGCACGCGGGCGATTCAGCCGATTCAAGCTTGATGGAAGCGGCGGAAGCAGCGGACGACGGCGCGCTCGTCAAGCTCGCACTCCACGCCGGCGACGGCTTCATGCTGCCTGCCGTCGATCTCGACCGCATGCTCTCGAACCTGATCGAAAACGCGCTCACGTATGGCGAGCCGCCGGTCGAAGTGTCGACGAGGCTCGCCGATGGCCGTTACGTGCTGCGCGTGCGCGATCACGGCGCGGGCGTGCCCGAAGCGGATCTGCATCGCGTGCAGCGTCCGTTCGTGCGGCTCGACGCGGCGCGCGGCGGCGATGCGCATTGCGGCCTCGGTCTCGCGATCGTGCGCCGCCTCGTGCGTCATCACGATGGCGCGATGGATGTCGCCAACGATCCGCGCGGCGGCTTCGTCGTGACGATGAGCTTTCCTTATCCGCGCAAGGCGGGTTGATCGGCGCTGCCGATGGACGTCGGCGCGCCACTGACGCGCGCCGGTGTCTCGCGCATCGGCGCCGGTTGATGCACGTGATCGGACACGCTCAACTGCACGCAGCACAACACCGTTTCCACCACGCGCGCGACGAGCAGATCGTCGGCGGCGGGTTGGCCGCTCGATAGCTGGCGGCAGAAGAAACCCGTGAGCGCCGAATAGATGAAGCGCGCGGACCCAAGCGCGTCGAGCGGCCCGTCGATTTCGCCGAGATGCGCGGCGTCGTCGAGCACGGTGGCGATGGTCGTTTCGGCGTGCGTGGCCGCGCTTTGCATGCGCGCGGCGAGCGGCGCGTTGCGGCGCACCGATTCGGCATCCGCGAGCGCGATGCCATAGAGACGGCGCGCCGAGCGATTGCCGAGCATGCGCTTCAGGCGCGCGCGCAACTCCTGCGCGAGCCAGGCCATCGGCCGCGCCGTCGCCGGCCGCGCGGGCAGATCGAATGGCGCGAGCGACAGATCGGGGCGCTCGAACAGCGCTTCGAATATCGCGGCCTTGCTGCGGAAATGCACGTAGATCGCGCCGCGCGTCACGCCTGCCTTGCCGGCGATTTCCTCGAGCGTGGCGGCCGCAAATCCCTTCCTGTAGAAGATCTGCTCCGCGCAATCGAGCAGCGTCTGGCGCTGCGCGAGCGATTGCTCCTTCGTCCTTCTCATATCAATCGGCCCTTCAAATTCCGTGCGTCCCGCACCGTCATGGCATCCGGCCCTCACACCCGATGGCGCGACGAAACGGCGCGAGCGCGGGCAGGACATCCGCGCAGGACATCAATTCGCGCCGATCTTATCAACGCCCGCGCCGCGTTTGCTTAGTGAATCTTACGGAGTGTGTTTCACGTAACCCGGCGCGCTTGCAGTTTGCGTAAATTCCGCGTGAAGCAATGGTTAAGGGATTGGTAAGCCAGCCGGGCATGGGCCCGGCGCGCCTCTAGCGAATATGACAAGACACTCAGGAAACTACGCCATCACACCGGGAACGCCATCACTCCGTACGCTCGCCGCGCAGTGCGCGGTGATCTGCGCCGCCATCGGCCTCGCAGGCTGCTCCGATAAACCGCAACAAGCGGCCTCCGCCACGCCGGAAGTCAACGTGATGCGCGTGCAGACGACTGCCGTGCCCGTGACGGTCGATCTGCCGGGCCGCGTGAGCGCGCATCTCGTCGCCGAAGTGCAGGCGCGCGCCACCGGCATCCTGCTCAAGCGCACCTTCGTGGAAGGCAGCGAGGTGAAGGCCGGCCAGCTGCTCTATCAGATCGATCCGGCGCCCTATGTGGCGACGCTCGACAACGCCAAGGCCACGCTCGCGAAGGCGCGCGCGACGCTGATCGCCGCAAAGGCGCAATCCGATCGCTACAAGGTGCTGGTCGCGGCCAACGCGGTCAGCAAGCAGGATTACGACAACGCTGTGGCCGCCACGGACGAAGCGCAAGCCGACGTCGAAGCCGACGCCGCGAGCGTGGAAACCGCGAAGATCAACCTGAGCTACACGACCGTCTATTCGCCGATCACGGGCCGTATCGGCAAGTCGTCGGTGACGCCGGGCGCTTATGTGCAGTCGAGCGGCGCGACCGAACTCGCGACCGTGCAGCAGATGGACCCGGTGTACGTGGACCTGACGCAATCGAGCGTCGACGGTCTGAAGCTGCGCCGCGCCGCCGCCGACGGCAAGATCACGCTGACCGGCCCGCACGCCGCGAAGGTGCAACTGGTGCTCGAAGACGGCCAGCCGTACAAGGGCACGGGCCACCTCGAATTCTCCGACGTGACCGTCGATCAGACGACCGGCTCGGTCACCGTGCGCGCGACTTTCGACAATCCGCACGACGTGCTGCTGCCGGGCATGTACGTGCGCGCGCGCATCGACGAAGGCTACAACGAGCAGGCCGTGCTGCTGCCCGAAGCCGCGGTTCAGCACGACCAGAAGGGCAACCCGACGGCGCTCGTCGTCAACGCGAAGGACCAGATCGAACTGCGCCAGCTGACCACGGGCGGCGTAACGGATAACAACTGGATCATCGAGAAGGGGCTCAACGTCGGCGATCGCGTGGTGGTGTCGGGCGGCATGAAGGTGCAGCCGGGCCAGACCGTACACGCCGTCGATCAGGGCGCGACGCCGGTTTCGGCGACTGCTGCCGCCGACGCTGCTTCGGATTCGGCAGCGGCAGCAGCAGCAGCGGCTTCGGCTTCCTCGCCCGCAGCGGCGTCCGCTGGCGCAGTGTGAGGTGACGCGTTAAATGGCTCGATTTTTCATAGACAGGCCCATCTTCGCCTGGGTGATCGCGATCATCCTGATGATGGCGGGGGTCGCCTCCATCTTCTCCTTGCCGGTGGCGCAGTATCCGACCATCGCGCCGCCTTCCATCCAGATTAGCGCGAGCTACGCGGGCGCGTCGGCCAAGACGGTCGAAGATACCGTGACGCAGGTGATCGAGCAGCAGATGAGCGGTCTCGACCATCTGCTGTACATGTCGTCGACGTCCGACGATTCGGGCGCGGCCACCATCACGCTGACGTTCGCGGCGGGCACCAATCCCGACATCGCGCAGGTGCAGGTGCAGAACAAGCTGCAACTCGCCACGCCGGTGCTGCCGACCGTCGTGCAGGAAGCGGGCATCAAGGTCACGAAGTCCAGCAACAGCTTCCTGATGGTGATGGCGTTCGTCTCGCAAGACGGCAGCATGGACCGCTACGACCTCTCGAACTACGTGGCGTCGCACATCGAGGATCCGCTGAGCCGCGTCGACGGCGTCGGCACGGTCACGCTGTTCGGCACGCAGTTCTCGATGCGCGTGTGGCTCAACGCCGACAAGCTCAACAAGTTCGCGCTGACGCCGGTGGACGTGGAAACGGCCATCACGAACCAGAACGTGCAGGTGGCGGCCGGTTCGATCGGCGGCACGCCTTCCGTGAAGGGCCAGGCGATGCAGGCGACCATCACGGAAGCGTCGTTCCTCCGTACGCCTGAGGAGTTCGGCAACGTGCTGCTCAAGGTGAACCAGGACGGTTCGCAGGTGCGTCTGAAAGACGTGGCGCGCATCGAGCTGGGCGGCGAGAACTACAACTTCGACACCAAGTACAACGGCGCGCCTGCAGCGGGCTTCGGCATTCAGCTCGCGACCGGTGCGAACGCGCTGCAAACCGAGCAGCTCGTGCGCGCGAAGCTCGCGGAACTGTCGAAGAACTTCCCGCACGGTCTCATCGTGAAGTATCCGTACGACACCACGCCGTTCGTGCGTCTGTCGATCGAGGAAGTGGTCAAGACGCTGCTCGAAGGCATCGTGCTGGTGTTCCTCGTGATGTATCTGTTCCTGCAGAATCTGCGCGCCACGCTGATCCCGACGATCGCCGTGCCGGTGGTGCTGCTGGGCACGTTCGCGGTGATGTCGGCGGCGGGCTTCTCGATCAACACGCTCTCGATGTTCGGGCTCGTGCTCGCCATCGGTCTGCTGGTGGACGATGCGATCGTGGTGGTCGAAAACGTCGAGCGCGTGATGGCGGAAGAAGGTTTGCCGCCGAAGGAAGCCACGCGCAAGGCGATGGGCCAGATCACCGGCGCACTCGTCGGCGTGGCGCTCGTGCTCTCGGCCGTGTTCGTGCCGGTGGCGTTCTCGGGCGGCTCGGTCGGCGCGATCTATCGTCAGTTCTCGCTGACGATCGTGGCCGCGATGGTGCTCTCGGTGCTCTGCGCGCTGATTCTCACGCCCGCATTGTGCGCGACCATCCTCAAGCCGATTCCGCAGGGCCATCACGAAGCGAAGACGGGTTTCTTCGGCTGGTTCAACCGCAACTTCGACAAGAGCCGCGACAAGTATCACAGCGGCGTGCAGCATGTGATCCGCCGTTCGTCGCGCTGGTTCGTGATCTATCTGGGCGTGATCGTCGCGGTGGGCTTCCTGTTCGTGCGCTTGCCGAAGTCGTTCCTGCCCGATGAAGATCAGGGCACGATGTACGTGCAGGTGCAGACACCGGCGGGCTCGACCCAGGAAATCACGGCGCGCTCGCTCAAGGCGGTCACCGACTATCTGCTGACCGACGAGAAGAACATCGTCGAGTCGGTGTTCACGGTGAACGGCTTCAACTTCGCGGGCCGTGGCCAGAACTCCGGCATGGTGTTCGTGCAGATGAAGGACTTCGACAAGCGCCGCGCGTCGAACGAGAAGGTGCAGGCGCTGGTGGGCCGCGTGTTCGCGCACTTCGCGGGCGACAAGGACGCGATGATCATCCCGATCAATCCGCCGTCGATTCCTGAACTCGGCACCGCGTCGGGCTTCGACTTCGAACTGACCGACAACGCTTCGCTCGGTCACGAGAAGCTGATGGCCGCGCGCAATCAGCTGCTCGGCATGGCGGCGAAGGATCCGTCGCTGGCGCTCGTGCGTCCGAACGGCCTGAACGACACGCCGCAGTACAAGGTCGATATCGATCGCGAGAAGGCTCAGGCGATGGGTGTCGCCGCCGCCGACATCGACGATACGTTCTCGATCGCGTGGGGCTCGAAGTACATCAACAACTTCCTCGACACCGACGGCCGGATCAAGCGCGTCTACGTGCAGGCCGACGGCCCGTTCCGCATGAACCCGGACGATCTGGGCAAGTGGTACGTGCGCGGCACGAGCGGCACGATGGTTCCGTTCACCTCGTTCGCCACGGGCAAGTGGACCTTCGGTTCGCCGAAGCTCGAACGCTACAACGGCATTTCGTCGCTCGAAATCCAGGGCCAGGCGGCGGCAGGCAAGTCGACCGGTCAGGCGATGAGCGCGATGGAGCAACTGGCGGCGAAACTGCCGGCGGGCATCGGCTATTCGTGGACGGGCCTCTCGTTCCAGGAATTGCAATCGGGCTCGCAGGCGCCGCTGCTCTACGCGATTTCGATCATCGTGGTGTTCCTGTGTCTCGCGGCGCTGTATGAAAGCTGGTCGATTCCGTTCGCGGTGATTCTGGTGGTGCCGCTGGGCGTGATCGGCGCACTGCTCGCGGTGACGCTGCGCGGCCTCGAAAACGACGTGTTCTTCCAGGTGGGGCTGTTGACCACCGTGGGTCTGTCCGCGAAGAACGCCATTCTGATCGTCGAGTTCGCGCGCGAACTGCAGGAGCAGCAGGGCATGACCGCAGTGGCGGCGGCGATCGAAGCCGCGCGCCTGCGTCTGCGCCCGATCCTGATGACGTCGATGGCCTTCGTGCTCGGCGTGCTGCCGCTGTCGATCAGCAACGGCGCGGGCTCGGCGAGCCAGCACGCGATCGGCACCGGCGTGATCGGCGGCATGTTCACGGCCACGTTCCTCGCCATTTTCATGATTCCGATGTTCTATGTGGTCATTCGATCGAAATTCAGCCGCTCCGAAGACAACGCGCAGAGCGGCGCCGAGTCGGCACACGACGCGCAGGAGAGCCACGATGAATAAGCTCTCGCTGACCGCGCTCGGCGTGGCGGCGGCGTTCCTGAGCGCCGCCTGCACGCTGGAGCCGCACTACACGCAACCTGCCGCGCCGGTCTCGGCGGCGTATCCCACGGGCCCGGCCTACGACAGCCAGCCGGGCGCCGACGCGCGCAGCGCGCAGGGCCATTCGGCCGCCGACATCGGCTGGCGCGACTTTTTCAAGGACCCGCGCCTGCAGAAGCTCATCGAGCTGGCGCTGCAGAACAACCGCGATCTGCGTGTGTCCGTGCTGAAGGTTGCGCAGGCGCGCGCGCAGTACCGCATCGAGCGCGCCAACCTGATGCCGACGGTCTCCGTGACCGGCACCGGCACGCGCACCCGCACGCCGGCCGACCTCTCGTACGTGGGCCGCGCGACGGTCGCGAGCGACTACGACGCGGCTGCGGGCGCGTCGTGGGAGCTCGACTTCTTCGGCAAGGTGCGCAGTCTCTCGAACGAGGCGCTGCACACCTATCTGTCGACGGCGCAGGCGCGCAAGGCGGCGGAGATCACGCTGGTCTCCGAAGTCGCCGATCAGTATCTGACGATGCTCGCCTACGACGACACGATGAAGGTCACGAAGCAGACGCTCGACGCCGCGCAGAAATCGTACGAGCTGACGAAGACGGAATTCGACACCGGCACCGGTTCGGAACTCGATCTGCGTGAAGCGGCGGGCGTGGTGCAGCAGGCGCATGCGAACTACGAGAGCGAAGTGCGTCTGCGCGCGCAGGCGGAAAACGCGCTCGTGCTGCTGGTGGGCGCGCCGTTGCCCGCCGATCTGCCCGAGGGTCTGCCGCTCGATTCGCAGGCGCTGCTCGCCGATATTCCGGCGGGCCTGCCCAGCGATCTGCTCACGCGTCGCCCGGACATTCTCGAAGCCGAGGAAACGCTCAAGGCCGCCAACGCCAACATCGGCGCGGCGCGTGCGGCATTTTTCCCGAGCATCAGTTTGACGGGGCAGTTCGGCTACGCGAGCGCGAGCCTCGGCTCGCTGTTCAAGCCGGGTCAGCTTGCGTGGGATTTCGGGCCGACCATCACGATGCCGATTTTCGAAGGCGGCGCGAACAAGGCCAGCCTCGACGTGGCGAAGCTCGAGAAAGACGAGGACGTGGCGGCGTACGAGAAGGCGATTCAGACGGCGTTCCGCGAAGTGGCGGACGGGCTCGCGGCGCGCGGCACGTACGATACGCAGATCAGCGATCTGCGTGCGTACACCGAAAGCGAGCAGCGCCGTTACACGCTGTCCGATCTGCGTTATCGCAATGGCGTGGACAGCTACCTCTCGGTGCTGAGCGCGCAGACCGATCTGTATTCCGCGCAGCAATCGTTGATCAGCGCGAATCTGAGCCGACTCACGAATCTCGTGGATCTGTATCAGTATCTGGGCGGCGGCTGGATTGCGCAGACCGGCGACGCGCCGCGCAATGCCGACTCGGATCGCACGGCGATGGAAACGTCGAACGCCGCGACCTCAGCGTCCGCCGCGACTGCGGTACGTTAACCCGCTGAAGCATCCGGGGCACGCAGGGCGTGCCGCCGCCAGGCGCCTGGCGACACGCCCACCAGCTTGAGGAACACGCGGCTCAAGTGACTCTGATCGGCGAAACCGCATTGCGCGGCGATCTCCGAGAGCGTCATGGCCGTGCGTTCGACGAGCTGGCGCGCCTGTTCGGTGCGCTGCTCGAGCAGCCACTGATGCGGCGTGCGTCCCGTCGATTTCGAAAACGCGCGGATGAAGTAGCCGCGCGACAGATTGCACTCGCGCGCGATGTCGGCAATCGACACGCCGTCGCGCGTGCGCTCCAGCAGCAGTTCCTTCGCTCGTGCTTCGTTCAGCGCCGAGAGCGCGCCCTTGGCGCGTTCGTTCGTGGCGTTGAAGCTGCCATACTGGCGCGCGACGTGCGAACCGATCGCCAGACCGACCTGCTCGATGAACACGGTGTTGATGTCGCCCGCGAGATCCAGATTCGCGGCGAGCGCGCGGGCCAGATGGCCGAGCACCGGATCCTTCTGCCGCGGGTCGCAGGTCAGGCCGCTGATGGCGGGCAAATCCTGCTCGTCGGCGAGCCGGTCGAGAAAAGGGCGTGACAATTCGACAAGCACGAAATCGAAATTGCCATACATATCCGCCTGATAATCTTCAGAAAAATCGCGGATATAGATCGAATCGGTATCGAAATGCCGGTCTAAAGCGCGTGCCCCCCGGAATATTTTCCGGCGATGGGCATTGCCTAATGAAATGCCAGTCAAAAATCCGCGTTCGCTGGCCGGCATGGCAATGCGTTCGAGCTCCGGCTCCGCCATGCACTTGCGGTAGAACGCGATATCCCCGTTGTCGACATGGACATCGATTCGCAATTTGCTGGCAACACAGCCCAGATTGTCTTTGGGCGCGGCCTTGACCGGCGCTGGCAATGCTCGCGAAATCATGGACGGTGACCTCGTGCCGGATTCTCCGGATGAATGGAACGGCGCGGATCAAACACCGCTGTAACCGGTTCGACAGAATCGAGGTGACATTTATACCATCGGTCAGAAATAGCGGCAACGCGTGCCATGCCTTGCGCTTATCGACCGGCATGCGGCTTGAATGTCACTTCTAAATTCGCTGAATGCCCGTCTGGAAGCCGATTGGACCCGAATTGGCCCAGCTTGAGAAATGATTTCGGCATTCGCCGGAGTAAACGATTGCTGAAATTCACCCGGCGCAATGGCGCCGGAATGCAGTGGCCAAGCGCTTTTGCGCGGTCCGGGCGGGGCCTTTCGCCATGCATGCCGCGAATTATTGTTCAAGACGACTTTATTGCGAATCATTACACTTCGCCCCAGAAAATAGAGGGGGCAGTCGAAGTTCAATGAGAGGAGGCGCGATATTGGGTTCGAAACCGTGCGGCAATGGCGTTTCGAATGATGGCGTTCAACCAGGTGCGTGTCGGGTCACGATCCAGCACGCAAATATGTCCTGGAGATGACGATGATTCAAATTGGCACATTGCGGGTCAGTTTCGAGCAGCGCGAAATCCGTCGCGACGGAATCGTCATGCGGATTGGTGCGCGCGCCTTCGACGTGCTCGAAGTGCTCTATCGCGCGAACAATACGATGCTCTCGAAGGACGCGATCATGGACGCCGTGTGGCCCGGCGCGATCGTCGAGGAAAACCGCCTGCAGGTGCACGTGGCCGCGCTGCGCAAACTGCTCGGCGCGGAGCGCGACCTCATCAAGACCGTGGCGGGGCGCGGCTATGTGCTGGTCGTGCCGAACCCCTCGAACCCATCGAATGCGTCGAACGTGTCGCGCACGCAGAACACGCGGAACACGCAAAACACGGCCGCCGCCTATGCAGGCGCCGCTTCGCCGTCGCTGCCTTCGCTTTCCTCGCAGCGCATCGCGCCGCTGATCGGCCGCGAAACCGAAATCGCGCGCATCGTCGAGCAGTTCGAACATGTGCCGGTGACCACGATCGTGGGTGCGGGCGGCATCGGCAAGACCTGTCTCGCGCGTCATGCGGCGCGCGAAATGCAGCGTCGCCAGGGCCGCGCCGTGTGCTTCGTCGAACTGAACAAGGCCAGCTCGCGCGAGACCGTGCTCGCCGCGCTTGCTGAAGCGCTCGATCTGCAGGGCGAGCCGGGCGTGTCGTGCGAAGACGCGATTTGCCAGGCTGTTGCAACGTCGAATTGTCTGCTCGTGCTCGATAACGCCGAGCATGTGATCGACGTCGTGGCCGGTTTCGTCGATACGCTGGTCGCGCGCCATCATGGTGCGCGCCTGCTGGTGACGAGCCGCGAGCCGCTGCACATCTGGGCCGAATCCGTGCTGCGGCTCGAACCGCTCGCGGTGCCCGCGAACGGCGCGTCGACCGAGGCGATCCTCGCGCATTCCGCCGTCGCGCTGTTTCTATGCCGCGCCCGCGCGCTCGCACCCGACTGCGCGCGCGACCAGGCGAGCATCGCGCTCGTCGCCGAAATCTGTCGCCGCCTCGAAGGCCTGCCGCTCGCCATCGAACTGGCCGCCGCGCGCGTGGCGACGCTCGGCGTGGAAGGCGTGGCCTCGCGTCTCGACGACCGGCTCAATCTGCTCACGGGCGGATTGCGTTCGACCTTGCCGCGCCATCAGACCTTGCGCGCGACCTTCGAGTGGAGCTACATGCTGCTCGACGCCGCGTCGCGCATTCTGTTTCGCCGCTCGGGCTGTTTCGCGGGTGCGTTCACCTTCGAGGCCGTCTGCGCGGTGACGGCGGAGCCCGGCATGTCGATCGCGGTGATCGTGTCGAGTCTCTCCGAACTCGCGACCAAATCGCTGCTGAACGTGGAGTTTCGCGGCGCGATCGCGGTCTACCGGCTGACCGAAAGCACGCGCGCCTATGCGCTCGAAAAGCTGCGCGACGAAGGCGAGTCGCAGATCATCGCCACGCGCCACGTGCGCTATATGCGCAAGCGCATCGAGGAGAGCGGGCCGTTCGTCGCGCAGACGGAACACGAGGGCGCCGACGTGAGCACGCGTCTCTCGCTCGACGATGCGCGCAGCGCCTACGACTGGGCCTTCTCCGACGACGGCGACAAGGTGCTCGGCGTCGCGCTCGCCGGCGCGCTCGTCGGCACCTTGCTCAGCGCCTCGCGCGTGCAGGAATGCTGCCAGCGCGCACAACGCGCGCTCGCGGTGCTCGACACGCTGCCTGCGGGTTCCGTCGATGTCGTCTGCGAAATGAAGCTGTGCGCCGCCTACGCGACCTCGCTGCTGCACGTGGGCGACGACATGGGCCGCGCCGCCGCGCTGTGGGAACGCGTGCTGCGTCTCGCACGCGCCGCCGACGACGCCGAATTCGCCGCCGACGCGCTCTGGGGCCTCTGGAACACCATGCAATCGAGCGGCGACATTCACACGTCGCTGCGCTACGCCACGCGCTTTCAGCACGCGAGCGCCGCGTGCGATTCGCCGTGGCGGCGCTGGCTCGCGGAACAGACGCTCGCCATTTCGCTGCACTGTTTCGGCGAGCACGACCAGGCGCGCGAGCGGCTCGAACGCACGGTCGAAGCCTTTACGACGCTCGGCGCTACCGCGCCCTCGCGCGGCTGGCTCACGGTGTATCCGCTGATCTACGCGCGCGGCACGCTCGCGCGCATCGCGCTGCTGCAATGCCAGCCCGCGAAGGCGATGCAGCTCGTGGAAAGCACGCTCGATCTGATTCATGGCGATACGCTGGAGCCGTCGCTGAGTCACGTGCTGGCCTGTGTGGCCGTGCCGATCGCGCTCGATTGCGGCGAGCGGCAACTGGCCGCCAATTATCTGGCGCTGCTGCGTTCGCAGTCGGCCAGCCATCGGCTGGAGATCTGGCTCGACTACACCGAGTGTCTGGCCGCGAAGCGCGACATGCTCGCGGGTCACGCGGACGTCGCGCTCGAACGGCTGGAAAACGCGTTGCCGCGGCTTGCATCGCGTGGTTTCCGGCGCGTGGTTACGCCGTTCGTCGTGCTGCACGCGCAGACGCTTGCGCACGCGGGTCGTTTCGAGGAAGCGCGCACGCGGCTCGACGAAGCGCTTGCGAATGCGCGTGCGAATGGCGAGCGTTACTTCGCGCCCGAGCTGCAGCGCGCGCGCGGCTGGCTCGAATTGCGGCGCGCGGCG